>JAZSNX010000079.1:0-10065 GCA_045536665.1 Eubacteriales bacterium | reverse complement strand
ACCGCTTGGCCTCCGACTTCATCGAGAGCAATTCGGGAGACGAGGAGGACGAGAGCTACGTTGACTATGCGGCTATCGTTTCAAAGGGGCTTTCGAGCATACTCGGCGTTGAATATGATTTCGTTCATAAGCAAACGTCGTATACGCAGTATCTCGACCGTACTATTACGCGTAAGGTCAACGAGGAAACGGCGGACACGGTGCGTGAGTTTATAGAGGAAAACGAGCTTGAGGATATGGTATATCTTGAGGCTCAGAGCACGAGATATTATCCAGGAAGCACGCTTGGCGCTCACGTCATAGGCTTTACGAGCAGTGACGGCGTCGGACTTTACGGACTGGAGTATCAGTACAACGAATATCTCAAGGGAATAGACGGCTACTACATAAAAGCAAGAGACTCCTACGGAAACGAGATGCCGTATGAATATGCAAGCTACATAGAGGCGATAGACGGCTACAATCTTACTACAACGATAGACGCGACTGTTCAGAGCTATCTTGAGGAGCAGCTCGCGAAAACAGTTGCCGACCATAACGTTAAAAACCGAGCTACGGGAATAGTTATGGACGTAAACTCGGGAGCTATACTCGCTATGGCGACGTCCGCTCCGTGTGATCTCAACGATCCGTGGGCGCTGACGAGCGAAGCGAGACAAACGCTTAAGAACGCGGGCTATTCGACAGACAGCGATGAATACAATAAGCTTCTCGCTACGGTGAGAACACAGACATGGTCAAACAAATCGGTGGGAGAGAGCTATATCCCTGGCTCTACGTTTAAGATAATCACATCTACTATGGCGCTTGAAGAGAAAAAGGTCAGCCTTACCGAGACGGTCGGCTGCCGAGGCTCGATGAGCGTGCTTGGCATAAGGATACATTGCCATAAGGTCGAGGGACACGGCGGACTTTCCTTCGCTCAGGGACTTCAGCAGTCCTGCAACGTCTGGTTTATGACGCTCGGCGGAAGGATAGGCATAGGTGACTTCAAGCAGTACGTAAATGCCTTCGGCTATAATGAAAAGACGGGAATAGACCTTCCCGGTGAAGGCAACGGCATATTCAACGCTCAGATGAGCGAGCTCGACCTTGCGATATACGCGTTCGGTCAGAACTTCAACGTAACTCCCATTCAGCATATATCGGCGATATCGTCGGTAGCTAACGGCGGAGACCTTTACACACCGTATCTTGTTGAGAAGATAACCGATAATTCGGGTAACGTGATATACGCTCACGATATCGAGGTCAAGAGAAAGACTGTCAGCGAGGACGTGTGCCGCGAGATATCCGTTATTCTCGAGGAAGGCGTTTCGGGTAACGGAGGCGCTAAAAACGCTTACGTTGCGGGCTACAAGGTAGCCGCAAAGACGGGTACTTCGGAGAAAAAGGAAAGAGAATGTCCCCGTTGCGGATACACGGGAAATCCCCGCTATGAGGGCGAGGGAGACAACAAGCAGCTTGTCGGATATATTTGCAGTGTTTGTGAATACAAGGGAAGCTCGGACGATTTCGCGATAAGCGAGAAATACATCTGCTCGACAGTCGCGTATGCTCCCGCGGACGACCCGCAGGTAGCGATGATCATAATCGTCGACGAGCCTACGAAGGGCGTGCTTTACGGTAGTACAGTCGCCGCTCCTTACGTCTCCGACGCGCTTGAGAATATACTTCCGCATCTCGGAGTTACCGCGCAGTATACCGAGAGCGAGCTTTCAAAGATGGCTACCACAGTTGGAAACTACCGCACGTGGAGCGTAGACTACGCAAGAAGGACCATAGAGGATAAGGGACTTGAATGCGTTGTGGTCGGTGACGGAAATACGGTAGCAGCTCAGCTTCCCGCCAGCGGAAGTCAGATAGAGAAAAAGAACGGAAAGGTATACTTATATACCGATAAGTCGCTTATGGAGCAGGATACCGTGGTGATAGACTTCACGGGAATGAACGCCGCGGCGGCGAACGCGTGGATAATTCAACACGATCTTAATATAAGAGTTAAGGGTACGAGCGGACACCTTACGGATACAGATGCCGTTGTATACGCTCAGTCAATACCCAAGGGAACGAGAGTTGGCAAGGGCGAGGTCATCACGCTGAGGTTCAGAAGCCTTGACGGTGACGAAGACCCGAGCTATACGGAGGAATAGAGCCTCAGGGAAGTTAAAACAATACTTTTCTCGGAGGTAGAGGTGCTTACAGGAACGCTTTTTGAGCGTGCGGGGCTTGTTTGTCCCGCTGAATGTAAGGACATAGAAATTACCGATATCGTGACAAGGTCGGATAAGGTGACCCGTGGCAGTATGTTTATCTGCATCAAGGGGAACAATAGTGACGGACACGAGTATATCGGGGAAGCGGTAAATAATGGCGCTGTTGTTATAGTAGCCGAGCAAGTGCGTGACGAGTGTGTGGGTGGTGCCGCAATTGTTAAAGTTGGAAACACAAGACACGTAGCGGCTCTGCTCTATAACATACAGTGCGATGAACCTACAAAAAAGCTTACGGTGATCGGTGTAACGGGCACTAATGGCAAAACGAGCGTGTGCGCTCTGCTTGAGAGTATATTTCTCGCGGAGGGTATAGCTTGCGGTGTTATCGGCACAACGGGCTGCCGCGTGTGCGGCGAGCCGATGACAGGAGACTATTCGGGGCTGACGACCCCCGATTCGCCCGAGCTTTATTCCATACTTGCCGATATGGCTGAGCGTGGAGTAACGCACGTATTTCTTGAGGTGAGCTCACACGCGCTTGCGCTTTCAAGAGTGGACGCGATAGAGTTTGAATACGGCGTATTCACAAACCTCTCCCGTGATCATCTTGATTTTCACGGAAATATGGAGGAGTATTTCCTCGCAAAGGCAAGACTTGCCTTGCTTTGTAAGAAATGTGTCGTAAATATCGACGACAGCTACGGCGCACGCTTTGCGGAGATGTGTCAGCAGGCGCTGACCTGCTCTCGCTATGAGGGCGATTTCGTGGCAAGGGACGCGGTGAGCGGCGCAAACGGAAGTGAATATAAGCTTATATGGAGCGGCGGTGAGCTTGACGCTCGCATCGGCGCATTGGGGGATTTTTCCGTTATGAACTCCCTTGAGGCGGCGGCACTCGCTCTCGATATGGGATTTTCCGCCGATGCGGTAAAGAGGGGGCTTTCGCGCTTTTTTGGAGCGAAGGGACGAATGCAAAGAGCGGTATACAGTGAGCCTTATGAGGTGATAATCGATTACGCTCATACACCCGACGCGCTTGAGCGTCTCTTGACAAGCTCAAGGGTGCTCAGAGGTGAGAAGGGACGCATGATCCTCGTTTTCGGCTGCGGCGGAGACAGAGACCGCGGAAAGAGACGGCAAATGGCGCAGATAGCGTCAAGGCTCTCCGATGAGGTGATAGTCACCTCGGATAATTCAAGAGGAGAGAGTCGAGAGGCGATAATAGCCGATATCCTAAAAGGAATAGATAAAGAAAAGCCATACTCCGTGATACCCTCGCGCGCGCGTGCGATATCATACGCCGTGGAGATAGCGAGGGCAGGGGACGTCGTCCTTCTCGCGGGTAAGGGTCACGAAAAATATGAGATAGACGCCGACGGAAAGCACGACTTCGACGAGAAAGAGATAGTCAGAGCGGCTGTTGCGGCGAAAAATAAAGCATAAAAAAGCATACGGGCTTTTGCCCAATTTTTAAATCACGTCATACGTGACGTGGGGGACTTTTGCCCTCTTTTAAAGAAAAGACCAAGGAAAGGCGGTACTTTATAATGAAAGTCAACGTTGGATGCAGAGAACTTACAATGTCGGAGCTGGCGCATATATGCGGCGGTATACTTACCTTTGTCGGCGGTGAATTTAATAGAGATATGCCTTTCAGCTACGTGTGCACCGACTCTCGCGAGACGGCTGACGGAGCGCTTTTCGTTGCGCTTGGCGGTGAGAGAGTTGACGGACACGACTATATCGACGCGGCTATCTCCAAGGGAAGCGGATGCGTTCTCTGCGAGAGGATACCGAGCACCGTGCTTGATAAGAAGTACGTAGCGGTAGTGGTTGAGGATTCGCTTAAGGCTGTCGGTGAGCTTGCTAAGGCTTATGACCGCAGAATAAACCACCGCAAGGTGGCTATCACGGGTAGTGTCGGCAAGACGACTACAAAGGAGTTCGTAGCAAGCGTGCTTGATCAGAGCTTCCGCGTTCATAAAACTCAGGGTAACTACAACAGCAATATAGGTATGCCTCTCTCTATGCTCTCTATGAGCTCTGACACAGAGGTATCCGTTCTTGAAATGGGAATGAGCGGTTTTGGCGAGATAGAGTATCTCTCCAAGATAGCTGAGCCCGATATCGCTATAATCACCAACGTAGGCTCGTCTCATATGGGTCATCTTGGCTCACGCGAGAACATAGGCAAGGCTAAGCTTGAGATAGTCAAGGGACTTAAGAAGGGCGGAACTCTCCTGCTCAACGGCGACGACGACATACTCAGAGCGTATACGAATCCCGATTTTAAGGCTGTTTACGTAGGAATAGACAGTGATTGCGATTTCCGTGCCATCAATATAAGAGAGGGTATGGACAGGACTGTCTTTGATATAAAGATAGGCGAGAGGATCGTTGAGAACGTGGTAATTCCAACTGTCGGTAAGCACAACATCTACGCGGCGCTGTTCGCGTATGCCGTAGGCTATAGAATGAACGTGCCTGACGGAATGATACTCCGCGGACTTTCTTCCTACAGACCCGTAGGTATGAGACAGAACATATATGAGCTTGGTAAGATAACCGTTATAGAGGATTGCTACAACGCAAGCCCCGAGTCTATGAAGGCGGCTATCGGCGTTCTCTCAAGCGTAAAGAGAAACAAGGGCAAGGGCAGAATGCTTGCGCTCCTTGGCAATATGTATGAGCTTGGCGCGCATTCCGAGAGCTTCCACGAGCAGGTGGGAATGTACTTTGCCGAGGCGGGCGGAGACGCGCTCTTCACGTTCGGTGAGGTAGCGGATCATATCGCGGGCGGAGCTGTGCTCGGCGGACTCGGTAACGAGCAGATATATAGAAACGCAAACGTTGCAGACCCCGCTCTCAGCGGAGAAATGCTGCTTCATAGCCTTCGCGAGGGAGACACGCTTCTCGTAAAGGCAAGCCGCGGAGCGGCGGCGGAGAGAGTCATTTCCTATCTTCGTGAAAATCAGTCCAGACTTTGCAGATAATTGGAGAAAATAAATGTTTAAGCAGCTCGTGATGGAATTCTTGGCTGTGGGGGTATCGTCGTTTTTGGTAACGGCGATACTTTGCCATTATATTATTCCCGCACTTTCAAAAAAGCATATAGGTCAGTCCATTCGCGCTGAAGGACCGCAGAGCCATCGCTCAAAGGCGGGCACACCGACAATGGGAGGCATCTGCTTTATCGTCGGTATGCTCGTGGTGCTTGCGGGCGCTACCGTGTATTACGCGATAAACAGTAGACAGCGTGAGCTTATTCCAATGGCTCTTACCGTTTGTCTTGCGCTTCTCAACGGTCTTATCGGACTTTTCGATGATTACCGTAAGCTCGTAAAGCACGAGAACGAGGGGCTTAAGGCAGGTCAGAAGTTTTTGCTTCAATGCATTGCGGCGGCAATCTACCTTTTGATAATGAAGCTCACGGGACATATCGACACTGTGCTCCATATCCCGTTTACAGACATTATGCTTGATCTCGGTATCGGCTATTATGCGGGTGCTATGATATTCATAGTAGGACTTGTAAACAGTGTAAATCTTACGGACGGTATCGACGGACTCGCAACGTCAGTGACACTCGTCGTTACGGCGTTTGTCGCCTTCGTAGCGCTCAATTTCCTTAACTCCTCAATGACGCTCATAGCGGCGGCGCTTATAGGAAGCCTGCTTGCGTTTCTGCGCAAGAACTGCCACGTTGCCGAAGTATTTATGGGGGACACGGGAAGCCTGTTTCTCGGAGGAGCTTTGGCGGGAGCGGCGTTTATGATAAACGATATGCTGGTCATGGTCATAGCTTGCGGCATATTCATATTCGAGATGCTCAGCGTCGTCATTCAGGTAGCGGTGTTCAAAACGGTAAATAAAAGAGTATTTCTTATGGCGCCATTTCATCATCACCTTGAGGCGAAGAATTGGGGCGAAAACAAGATAGTGCTTGAATTCAGCATTATAAGTCTGGTGCTTTGCGTTATCGCATGGTTCGGACTTTAAAATAGGTAATAGGTAATAGGGAAGAGGTAAGAAATAAAGACAGTCTGAACTATTCATTTTAATTAAATTTATTGCGGAGGTGCGGTATGGAAGACAACAATAAGCAAGAACAAAATTCCAATTTACCCGATAGCCCCCGCAATTCTTTTTCTCTGAAGCCCTCCGCGATAAAGCGGAACGTAAAAAACGCGCTTGACCGCAGAGCGGAGAAGCTCGCGGAGAATGATATCATCTTCAAAGAGCCGCTTACTTCCCCCGCCGAGACAAAGGCTGAGCCTCTGGTCAAGGGCAAGATAGACACGTGGTTTCTTTTATGGGCGGCAATGCTTTTGTGCTTCGGCGCGATAATGTCTTATAGCGCAAGCGCCGTATACGCCGAGCAGAAGTTTGACAGCTCTACATATTTCCTTTGGAGATACGTGCTCTTTGCTGTTTTGGCTGTTGTGGCGACCGTGCCGTTTGTAATATTTGCGAGACCGTGGTTCTGGAGAATATTTGGCGCGGGCTCTTACGTTATCTCCATAGTTCTTCTTCTACTCGTTCTTGTAATAGGCGTTGCGGAGGGAGACGCGCAAAGATGGATAGACCTTGGATTTATAACCATTCAGCCCTCTGAGATCGCTAAGATGGCGGTGGTGATGGTGCTGGCGCTGTATATGTCGAAATACGAAAAAGAGATAACCTCAACGCACGCGTTTGGCGGAAGCTTCCGAAAGGGAGTGCTTATGCCGATGTGTATAATTGGCGTTATCTGCGTGCTCGTTATGCTTGAGCGACACATCTCGGGACTTATGATAATCGGTCTTATAGGTGTTGCCGTTATGTTCCTTGGCGGAACACGTATAAAGTGGCTTGCGATGTTTATAGGAATTATCGGCGTTGCGGGCGTACTGCTCATACTCTTTTCAAGCTACGCGCAGACACGTGTGGACATATGGTGGAATATTGACGAGGCAGACCCGCTCGGCTCTGCTTGGCAGACGCTCCAAGGACTTTATGCCATAGGCTCGGGAAGCTTCTTCGGACTTGGACTTGGAAGCAGCCGTCAGAAGTTCGGCTACGTTTCTCAGCCGCAGAACGACTTTATCTTCACCATCATCTGCGAGGAGCTCGGCTTTATCGGCGCGTTTATACTTATAGCTCTTTTCGCGCTTCTCATCTGGAGAGGTATAAAGATAGGGCAGAAAGCGCCCGACCGCTTCTGCGCGCTCGTCGTTTGGGGACTTACCTTTAAAATAGCGCTTCAGGTGGCGATGAACATAGCGGTCGTTACCAATACGATGCCCAATACGGGTATTTCACTCCCGTTCTTCAGCTCGGGCGGAACGTCTCTTATGCTACAGGTATTCGAGATAGGGATCATACTGTCGATATCAAGATTTTCGACGCTGAAAAAGTCAAACTGACACAAACTGTTTAATAAAAATACAATCTTTTCAGGTGGATATAATGAGAGTATTGCTTACAGGCGGCGGTACGAGCGGTCACGTAAATCCCGCTCTTGCTATTGCCGATATTATAAAAAAGAAAGACCCTTCTTCCGTGTTCGCTTACGTGGGAACGGAAAAGGGAATTGAGAAAAGGCTTGTGGAAAAGGAGGGATATCCCTTCTATCCTATAAAGATACAGGGAGTTAGCCGTAAATTTTCTTTGTCAAACGTAAAAACGGCGTATCTGGTAATGACCGCTCCCGCAAAGTGCAAGCAGATAATCAAGGAGTTCAAGCCCGATGTGGTTATCGGTACGGGCGGTTACGTCTGCTGGGCACCTCTTAAGGCGGCGGCGGAGATGGGAATACCAACTGTCGTTCACGAGTCAAACTCCGTTCCGGGGCTTGCCGTTAAAAGGCTTGAGAGTAAGATAGACCTCTTGCTCACCAACTTCAAGTCAACGTCAAAGGGACTCGTGCACCCCGAAAAGGCGGTGAACGTAGGCAATCCCATAAGATTTTCATTTGGGGATATGACAAAGGAAGAGGCAAGACGTAAGCTCGGCATACCCGATAGCATAAGATTCGTCATACTTTCCTTTGGCGGAAGTCTCGGAGCTCCTAAGATAAACGAGGCGGCAATAGACGTTATGCGTAAATTCTCGCTTGAGCACGAGGACGTTATGCATTTCCATTCGGGCGGTAGAAACTGCTACGGTAACGCTATGCAGCTTTTTGCCGGCTATGGGCTTGGAAAAAATCCAAGGCTTGATATAAGGGAATATATCTACGATATGTCGGTGTATATGACGGCGGCTGACCTTATCATCTGCCGCGCGGGCGCTATGACCATAACCGAGCTTTCAAGAATGCGCAAGGCGGCTATTCTCATTCCGTCACCTCACGTTACCGATAATCATCAATACAAAAACGCCGCTATACTCGAAAAAGCGGGAGCGGCGGTGCTTATAGAGGAGAGCGAGCTTGATTTTGAGCGCATAAACGCCGAGGTCGAGTATATATACGAAAACGAGCAAGCAAGACGACAGATGAGCGAGGCTATCTCGGCATTTGCGTCGGACGACGTTGACGAGTGTATATACGAGGAGATAAACAAGCTTATTCGTAACAAAGCAAAGATAAAAAGGAAAGGATAAGACAAATGCGCGGGTCTAATGGAGAGCGTAGACAACTGAATAAGCCGAATAAGGTGCTGGTGGTCGTAACTGTCCTTATGGGCCTTTGCGCGTGCTTCACGCTCTTTTGGTATATACGGAGCATACTCCCCGTGACCGACTTTGTGGTGTCGGGAGTAACGCAATATGAAAAGATAGATATAGTCGAGGCGTCGGGTATCCAAAAGGGCGATAGGCTGTATAAGATAGACGCTGATGAGGTAGAGAAGCGCTTGCTTGAGGAGTGCCTGTATTTTGACAGCGTCAAGGTAGAAAAAAAGTTCCCCAATACCGTTATTTTCAGGGTTGAGGAAAAGGTTGCGCAGTGGTACGTCGAGGTGTCGGGCACATACTATGCGCTTGACAGCGAGCTGCTCGTGCTGGAGGAGACCTATTCAAACGAAAAATTCGTAAGAGGGGGTGTTCCCAAGCTTATACTGCCAAAGCTCAGCCGTTTGATGTGCGGCGAGCAAACAGTATTTGGAAGCGACGAGACGGAGAGCGAGAGAGTGGCGGAGCTCTTAAAGGAGATACAGGCAATGCAGTTCAAATCCCGACTTACTCTGGTTGATATGGAGAGCCGCTTTGACATAACTGTGGTGGTCGACGGAAAATACGACGTCTATATAGGAGATCCGATAAACGTGAGCGAAAAGCTGAACGCGGTGGAGAACATTCTCGAATCCGATCAGCTCAAAAACAGCGCGGGAGCTGAGATAGACGCGTCTCTCGTGCCACAGCCAATAACAGTCAGACGAATATACAAGGCAGAATAAAACAACGGCAGAGATAGCGTGATACTCCAAGCTGAGTATTACACTGTCTCTGCCATTTTTCGTTAAATAAATTAGGTTTTGTCGGTATGTTTGTTTTACTTAACAGGAGATCCTACGGTGTTTTCGCATATTCCGCTCGCAGGGGCGAGGTGTGTCGCTCACCGTGAGGGATATGTCTAAAGGTTTGCTTTGTATATCGAACGGACTGTCGACGCCAGTCCCTACAATGGATAGAGCGAACATATTCGCATCAGATATTGTTTGATATAGATTTTATGGTAAAATATATTTGTATTTTACGAGCAAATATATTGGGAGCTGTAGGTGTCGACGTCCTCGACGCCCCTTTCGTTACATCAATCTAACTATTCGACAAATCCTATTTTCCGTGGGCAATCTGTATTTCTTTCAGCGCACAAACAACAAATATCCATAAAACTCGTCGGTGATCTATCGTCCGACGAGTTTTT
>JAZSNX010000223.1:0-2832 GCA_045536665.1 Eubacteriales bacterium | reverse complement strand
GGCCTCCGACTTCCCGTAGCGAGCACGCCCTCGCGGCTTTCCGGACATATGGACAAAATAGCTATCTTTGTAGCCGTAAGCTCAAAGCCCCTGACAAACTGCTGCCATCTGACAAGCACGAGATTTCTTGGAAGAACGTCTATGCCGAATTCTCCGGACTGCACCTCCGCCATAGCGCGTATGCCTCTGTCCCCAAGCATCGCGCAAAGATTCTTTGCCGAGTTCTCGTTCTCAGCGCCTACTATAACTCTGTATCCCGTTTTCTTATAGCTGTCTATATCCTCGCAAAGAAGCTCCAGGTTTTCGCAATAAGAAACCATATGCTTTGTTCGAAAATTGAACATACCGCCGAGTCTTTTTCCCGACATTCCCTGTCCGAGAGTGTCGAAATGAACGGTCGAGGCAGTTGCGAGAAATTCCTCAAAGGCTGTCTGCCGTTTGCAATAATCTGTATATTTTGAGGATATAGTACCCCCCTCAAGAAGCTCCTCTATAGTCTGGTCAATATGCCACTCCGACGCCTTTATCCTATCAAAGCACGCGGAAGTACCTCTGACAAGCACTGTGCTCTGCTTTGAAAAATAATCAAGCAGACACACACGCTCGGGGTAGACAAGCGTTACGTATTTATCGGCGAACGTAACGTCCGCTCCGTTTTCGAGAACGAGCAGCTCTGAGCGCAGCTCAGCCTTTGCTCTTTCGTCACTGCTCTTATTTATCTGTGACGTGACCGCCGCCATAAGCTCTTTTCTTTTTGCCTCGTCTATGAGCAGCTCTCTCGCGGGAGAAAACTCGACTCTGTTGAGAGGCACGGTCATTCTCTGCGTTTCGGGATCGAACATCTCCATTCTGTCGATCTCGTCTCCGAAAAGCTCTATTCTGAAAGGATATGAGCCTGTTGTGACCTTTTCATCAATATCGTGAAATCTCGCGCTTGACGGATATACGTCGATAATTCCTCCGCGCACCGCAAACTGTCCCGCTCCGCTTACAAGCTCTGTACGCACGTAGCCGTTTGCAACGAGCTTTGCCGCAAACTCCGCGGGGTCTATAGAGCTCTTATCAAAATCCACAGCCATCATAGACGTTATGAGCTTATCCGAAGGCATAGTGTAACCGAGAGCCGCATCGGGAGTCGTGATAACAGCGTCAAAAGAGCCGTCAAGAAGTCCTGACAGCACGCGAAGCCTCTCATGCTCGTACTCGTGAGAGGCGGTTATATTATAAAATGTCAGATCTCGTCCTACGTAAAACGCGACTCTCAAGCCAAATTGCTCAAGGAAGGCGCGAACACGCACGCACTCCTTCTCCTCGGAGCATAGCAGCAAAGCAGTTCGCTTATCGACACGTTTTATGTCCTCAAGAAGCGCCGCGTAGCAAACGTCGGCAGCACCGTCGCACAGTCCTGTAACCGCAAGCGGCAACGGTCTGTTAGCGTTCTTTGCAGCGGCAAGCGCGCGAATCAGCTGCGAATATTCGCTGTCCGCTCTTATACAATCCGTAACTATGTTCATCAAATGTACCTTTCAAAAATCAAGCACGCCAAAAGATTATTTGCTATTGCATATCTGCATAGCCGAATCGATATCTCCCATAACTATCTTCTCCGCACCGGAAAATACTCTCGGGTAAAGCTCGCCAAGCACAGCGTTTTCTTCCTTTGTGAAGTTAGAAAGCACCCAATCCTTGATATCAAAATCGGGGTGCGGCTTCTTACCAACGCCGATACGGATACGCGGGATGTTTTCCGTTCCCAGCTTTTCAATAATATCGTTAAGTCCCTTTTGTCCCCCCGCGCTTCCGCTCTTGCGAACACGAAGTCTGCCGACGTCGAGATTGAGGTCGTCGGATATAACGATTATATGCTCCGCGAGCACCTTATAGAAGCGCGCAGCCTCAACGACAGCGTCACCGGACAAATTCATAAAGGTCTGCGGCTTCATAAGAAGCACACCCTTGCCGCCAATGCTCGCTGTTGCCGTAAGCGCCTTGAAGCGTGCTCGGTCTATCTTGACTCCGCATCTTTCTGCTATATAGTCGATAGCCAGAAAGCCTGCGTTGTGTCTTGTGTTCTCATAATCTCTGCCTGGATTTCCAAGCCCGACCACTATGTATTCCACGGGCAAGCTCTTTGCGCTCTCACCCGACGATATCTGCTTGAATAGATCGAATATGTTTGCCATAACTTCTCCGTTATTTTGTATACTTACTTATATTCCAATTTAATATTATATTACACTTATGTCAAAAAATCAACGACTAAGGTGTTTTTTTACATTTGTTCACAAAAAGTTTACACGTATATGCGCGTTTAATTTCAAAAAACGTATAGCGAAGTTGGAAAATATATGGTATAATAACTTAGTTATGAGGCATTTTTGCCAAGTAACGCTAAAACAGTCAAAATTTTTTATATGGAGGTATTTTCCAATGGCAAAGAAGTATTGTTATCTCTTCTCCGAAGGCGACGCATCCATGCGTGAGCTTCTCGGCGGTAAGGGAGCAAACCTTGCAGAAATGACAAAGATCGGTCTCCCTGTTCCTCAGGGCTTCACGATCAGCACCGAGGCTTGTACTCAGTATTAAGAGGACGGCAGACAGATCAACCCCGACATTATGGCTGAGATAATGGAGTACATCGTAAAGATGGAAGCTGTTACCGGCAAGAAGTTCGGTGACCTCGAGAATCCCCTTCTCGTTTCCGTTCGTTCCGGTGCTCGTGCATCCATGCCCGGTATGATGGACACAATCCTCAACCTCGGTCTTAACGAAGAGGTTGTTGAAGTTATGGCTAAGAAGTCCGGCAACGCACGTTGGGCTTACGACTGCTAC
>JAZSNX010000131.1:0-13138 GCA_045536665.1 Eubacteriales bacterium | reverse complement strand
GCAAGAGAGCAGTTTATAGAAATGACAGGACATCTGCCGAGCGCTATCGTCGCGTGTGTTGGCGGCGGCTCTAACGCGGCTGGACTTTTTGCGGGATTCCTCAATGACCCTGTTGATATTTACGGTATTGAGCCTCTTGGTCGCGGACCTAAGCTCGGTGACCACGCCGCAAGCCTTAAGTACGGAACTGAGGGTATTATGCACGGCTTTAACAGCATAATGCTTAAGGATGAAAACGGTGAGCCCGCTCCTGTGTATTCCGTAGCGAGCGGACTTGATTATCCCTCATCTGGACCTGAGCACGCGTTTCTTCAGGAGATCGGCAGAGTTAAATACGATGTTATCGACGACGAGGAGACTATAGATGCGTTCTATAAGCTCGCGCGTCTTGAGGGTATAATCCCCGCTATCGAGAGCTCGCACGCCGTTGCCTTCGGTATGAAGCTTGCCAAGCAGATGGAGCATGGCTCTGTTCTTATCAATCTCTCGGGCAGAGGTGATAAGGATATGGATTACGTTATCGAGAATTACGGAATAAGATAATTGGATAATATTCGCGCGCCGTCACAGGACGGCGCGCTTCTTCAAGGGGAAGTATGATGGATATACAAAACATACTTTTTGGTATGAGAGATGTCAGGTATCGTGATTTCCAGACAAAGCTTATGCCAACGGTTGAAAAGGATACAGTTATAGGCGTTCGCACTCCTATGCTCAGAAGGCTTGCGCGCGAAATGTTCAAGAGCGGGGAATATAAGGATTTTCTGGATAAGCTGCCGCATAAATATTATGAGGAGAACAATCTGCACGCGTTCATAATAGAACAGATCACGGATTATGGGGAGTGTATAAACGAGCTTGATAGATTTTTGCCTTATGTGGATAATTGGGCAACGTGTGACAGTATGTCTCCGAGGGTGTTTAAATCTCACCAAATCCAACTGCTTGAACAGATAAAAGCGTGGCTTGACTCAAAGCATATTTATACCGTAAGGTTTGCCATAAAAACACTTATGAGCCTATACTCAAGAGAGCATTTTTCAAAGGAGCATCTTGAGATGGTAGCTAATGTAGATGCGTACGACTATTATCTTAGGATGGCAGTGGCGTGGTATTTCGCGACGGAGCTGGCATATAACTACGACGAGACGCTTGTCTATCTGGAAGAGAGACGTCTCCAGCCTTGGATCCATAATAAAACAATACAAAAGGCGATAGAGAGCTATAGAGTAAGTAAAGAACGAAAAGAGCACCTAAGAAAGCTTAGACGTTGACTTGTTAAATAACAACAAATAACGGTGAGGTTTTTTTGGAAAAATTTATTGTCGATTTGAGATATTTAATGTTGACTTTACGGGAGCAATATGATATAATTATTTAGTAAAGGGCTGACAGCCTTTGAGTAGCTTTTTGTGACCGGCGGATAAGTGGAAAAGACCACATTGGGAGCAAAAAGTAATATAGCCGACCGCCTGGGCAGTCCTTTCCTTTATCGGATAGGACTGCCCATATTTATTTTTTATGGAGGTGTTTCAATGAAAAAAGTCGGAATTTTGATGGGAAGCGACAGTGACTTGCCCGTAGTACAGAAGGGAATTGAAAAGCTTGAGGAGTATGGTGTACCTTATGAGGTGCACGTCTATTCCGCGCATAGAACTCCCGTGGAGGCGAAGGAGTTTTCAGCTAACGCAAGAGCAAACGGATTTGGCGCTATTATAGCGGCTGCGGGAATGGCAGCTCATCTTGCGGGCGCTGTTGCTGCTAACACAACTCTTCCTGTTATAGGAATACCTGTAAAATCAAAGAATTTCGACGGCATGGACGCGCTTTTGTCAACTGTACAGATGCCTACGGGAATACCTGTTGCTACTGTAGCTGTAGATGGAGCTGCCAATGCCGCTTTGTTGGCTATAGAGATGATCGCTATTACTGATGAAGAGCTTGCTAAGAAGCTTGACGACGCGAGAGCGGAGGGAGCTAAGAAGGTCCTCGCTAAGAATGCGGAGATCGAAGCAAGATTTAACAAGGCATAATATATTGGAGGATATATGGGCGGTTTTTTTGGAGTAGTAAGCAAGCGCGATGCTATTTACGATACCTTCTTTGGAACTGACTACCATTCACACCTTGGCACTAAGCGCGGAGGAATGGCGGCATATGATGCAGAGATAGGGCTTCAGCGTGATATCCACAATATAGAGAACTCACCCTTCAGAACAAAATTTGAAAATGTTTTCAACGAAATGAAGGGAAATTCGGCAATAGGCTGTATAAGTGACACGCACCCACAGCCATTGCTTATTTGTTCGAGTATCGGAACATATGCGATAAGTATAATTGGTCAAATAAACAATACCGACGAGCTTATCCAAAAATATCTACTTACAAACGGCGGACACTTTAACGCTATGACGGGAGGCAACGTAAACTCAGTCGAGCTTATTGCGTCGTTGATAAATCAAAAAAGTAATTTTACAGACGGAATTAAATTCGTTCATGAGGTCGTGAACGGAACTGTATCTATACTTATACTAAAGAATGACGGTTCAATTATCGCCGCGAGAGATAAGCTTGGCAGATTGCCTATTATCATAGGTAAAAACGAGAATGGGTACAGTGTGTCATTTGAGTCATATGCATTTGAAAAGCTCGGATATGACAAAGAGAAAGAGCTTGGTCCTGCGGAGATAGTAGAGTTGACCGCTGACAGTATGACCCAGCTTTCTCCCCCCGGCAAGGAAATGAGGATATGTGCTTTCCTTTGGACTTATTACGGATATTCAACGTCTACTTATGAGGGTGTTAACGTTGAGGTAATGCGATACCGAAACGGAAAAATACTTGCTCAGCATGATAAAGAAAACGGTGTGGCTCAGGATGTGGATTACGTTTGTGGAGTACCTGATTCGGGAACACCGCACGCGATCGGCTATGCAAATGAAAGTCAGGCTGATTTTGCGAGACCTTTTATAAAGTATACCCCTACATGGCAAAGAAGCTTTACCCCCTCAAATCAGTCCCAGCGAAACAAGATAGCTAAAATGAAGCAGATGCCTGTCAAGGAGCTGATTCGTGACAAAAAGCTCTTGTTTGTTGACGACTCGATAGTTAGAGGAACACAGCTTAAGGGAACGGTCGATTTCCTTTACGAGAACGGAGCAAAGGCGGTTCATATGCGTTCAGCTTGCCCGCCTATAATGTACGGCTGTAAGTATCTTAACTTCTCAAGAGCGACAGATGACCTTGAGCTTATAGCGAGACGTACCATTCTCGAGCTGGAGGGCGAGGAGGGATTTAAGCATATTGAGGAATATAGCTCTCCCGATACCGAGCGCGGCAAGAAGCTTCGCAAGAGTATAGCTGAAAGCTTCCACTTTGATTCGCTTGAGTTTCAGTCTCTTGAGGGAATTATAGAGGCTATTGGTATTGATCCCTGTAAGCTGTGCACATATTGTTGGAATGGAAAAGAATAAAAAATATATAACATAATGTTTTTTGAAGAAAGGATTTAAAAAATGTCAAAGAGTTTCAGTGAAAGTTACAAGGCGGCGGGCGTTGATATAACTGCCGGTTATAAAGCCGTTGAGCTTATGAAGGCTCACATCGCGAGAACTAAGAACGAAGGATGTCTTGATGATGTTGGAGGTTTTGGCGGTTGCTTTGGTCTTCCTACGGGATACGAAGAGCCTGTTCTCGTTTCAGGTACTGACGGATGTGGAACAAAGGTAAAAATGGCTATCCTTATGGACAAGCATGATACTATAGGAATCGACGCGGTCGCAATGTGTGTCAACGACATTATCTGCTGTGGCGCAAAGCCGCTCTTCTTCCTTGACTATATAGCTTGCGGAAAGAACATTCCCGAGAAGATTGCGGCAATAGTATCAGGAGTTGCTGAGGGCTGCGTTCAGTCGGGCGCTGCACTGATCGGCGGAGAGACCGCTGAGCATCCCGGTATGATGCCCGAGGAGGAATACGACCTTGCTGGTTTTGCCGTTGGTATAGTTGACAAGAAAAAGATACTCGATAATACAAAGACCGCCGAGGGAGACGTCATTATAGCGCTTGCTTCCAGCGGTATCCACTCTAACGGATTTTCACTTTGCAGAAAGGTCTTTGATATAGATAACAATCCCGCAGACCTTTACGTTCCTTGCGAGGAGCTGGGAGGAGCGAGTGTTGCTGAGACTCTTCTCACACCTACAAGAATATACGTTAAGAGCGTTCTTGCTATTCTTGAAAAGGTCAACGTAAAGGGAATAAGCCATATAACAGGAGGCGGATTTTACGAGAATATTCCGAGAGCGCTTCCTAAGGGCTATTCCGCAAAGATAACAAGGAGCGCGGTCAAGGTACTTCCGATCTTCGAGCTTATCGCGAAGCGCGGCAATATCCCCGAGAGAGATATGTTCAACACGTACAACATGGGTGTTGGCATGAGCATAACCGTACCCGCTGACGAAGTCGAGACGGCTCTTGAAATACTCAAGGCTTGTGGCGAGGAAGCATACGTTATCGGTGAGATCGTTAAGGGCGACGAGGGCGTTATCATTTGCTGACAGGTTGAACGACGATTCGAGAGGAGAAATAATGAACACTACGGATAAAGCAAAGATCGCTGTTTTTGTGTCGGGAGGCGGAACAAATCTTCAGGCATTGATTGATGCTCAGAAAAGCGGCATTATAACAAGCGGTGAGTTGAGCCTCGTCGTTTCCAATAATGCTGATGCTTACGCATTGACCAGAGCGGAGCTTTCGGGCATTCCTTCGGTCATAATTACAAAGAAAGAATATGGAACACAGGAGGCGTTTGAGGATAAGATACATCAAACTCTTGTTGAAAACGGCATTGATATGATAGTGCTGGCAGGCTTTATGAGTATTCTCAGTGCTTCCTTTACCTCAAAATATCCCAAGAAAATAATCAACGTTTACCTCTTGTTTATTCCGTCATTCTGCGGAAAGGGCTTTTATGGACTTCGTGTTCATAAGGCTGCTCTTGAATACGGTGTTAAGGTGACAAACACAACAATACATTACATAAACAAGATACCAGACGGCGGAGAGATAATACTCCAAA
This sequence comes from Eubacteriales bacterium, assembly GCA_045536665.1. GTDB lineage: Bacteria > Bacillota > Clostridia > Oscillospirales > CAG-272 > HGM12713. The sequence goes on along the minus strand of JAZSNX010000131.1, from coordinate 8,058 downwards.
GGAGCGTTTCGATAAAGAAAAACGAGACGCCCGAGAGCCTTCAGCAAAAGGTTATGAGACAGGCAGAATGGGTCATTCTTCCTAAGGCGACTGAAATCGTTGCCGCAAGAATAGTTGCAACCAGAAAGGATAAATGAGATGAATAATTTGTATAACATAGCCGAGCTTCTTTCTACAAATTCATATCCCGGCAGAGGCATTATTATTGGAAAGTCGGCAGACGGCAAAAACGCAATGATAGCGTACTTTATTATGGGTAGAAGCGAGAATAGCCGCAACCGTATATTCGAGAGCTTTGACGGAGGAATGAGAACCAAGGCGTTTGACGAGAGCAAGCTCGTCGACCCCAGCCTTATTATCTATAATCCCTTCCTCAAGAGAAAGACTATGGACATAATCACTAACGGAGATCAAACGGACACCATCTATGATGCGATCGAAGAGGGAAAGACCTTTGAGGACGCACTCAGAACACGTGAGTTTGAGCCCGATCATCCTAATTATACTCCCAGAATTTCGGGTATCAACTACTACTGCTTCCCGAGAAATACGTTCACCTATAAGCTCTCCATACTCAAGAGCGGAGATGGCGATCCTGAAGTATGCAATAGATATTTCTATGAATATACACCCAAGGCGGGTATCGGTCACTTTATTCATACCTACAAATGTGACGGAAATCCCATTCCTTCATTCTACGGTGAGCCTGAAAAGATAGAGATGCCAAACACCGCGGAGGAGCTTGCGGATATAGTTTGGAGCAACCTCAATGCAGACAATAAGGTATCCTTGTTTGTTCGTACAGTTCCGCTTGACGGAAGCGAGCCTACCGAAATAATCATCAATAAAAACGTATAAGGAGAATTAAAATGAAAGAATTTGAGCTTAAATATGGCTGTAACCCCAACCAAAAGCCCTCACGTATCTTTATGAAGGATGGAAACGAGCTTCCCATTAAGGTGCTCAACGGTCGTCCGGGATACATAAACTTTCTTGACGCATTCAACGCTTGGCAGCTTGTAAAGGAGCTTAAGGAGGCGCTTGGAGTTCCCGCGGCTACTTCCTTTAAGCACGTTTCTCCTACTTCCGCGGCAATAGGACTTCCTCTTGATCTTGGATTGAAGAAGGCTTGCTTCGTTGAGGATATAGAGGGACTTGACGAATCTCCCCTCGCTTGTGCGTATGTTCGCGCAAGAGGCACTGACCGTCTTTGCTCCTTTGGTGATTGGGTAGCGCTTTCTGATGTCTGTGACGTTACTACGGCAAAGCTTATCGCCCGTGAGGTATCCGACGGAATCATAGCCCCCGGTTATGAACCCGAGGCGCTTGAGATACTTAAGGGAAAGAGAAAGGGAAATTATAACATTGTTGAGATAGATCCCGATTACCGCCCCGCGCCTATTGAGACAAAGGATGTTTTTGGAATTACGTTTGAGCAGGGAAGAAACGAGTTCAAGATAGGCGAGCATCTTCTTGAGAACGTTGTTACGGAGAACAAGGAGCTTCCCGAGAGCGCAAAGCGTGACCTCATCGTTGCGCTCATCACGCTTAAATACACACAGTCAAATTCCGTCTGCTACGCTACAAACGGACAGGCTATCGGCGTAGGAGCGGGTCAGCAGTCGCGTATCCATTGCACAAGACTTGCGGGAACAAAGGCTGATACATGGCTTATGCGTCAGCATCCCAAGGTTCTCGCACTTCCTTTCATTCCTACGATGGGCCGTCCCGAGCGTGATAACGTTATCGACGGATATATCAACGGAAACGAGGAGGATGTATGCGCTGATGGTATTTGGCAGAGTTACTTTACTGAGCAGCCCGAGCCTCTTACCGACGCTGAGCGCAGTGAGTGGCTTGGCGGCTTTAACGACATAGCTCTTGCGTCTGACGCTTTCTTCCCGTTCGCTGATAACGTAAAGCGCGCGCACGCCTCTGGCGTTAGCTATATAGCAGAGCCCGGCGGTTCTATCCGTGATGATCTTGTTATTGAAGAGTGCAATAAGCGCGGTATAACAATGGCATTCACGGGAATGAGACTTTTCCACCATTAATTTTAAGGAGCTTAGCTAATGAAGATAATGGTAGTAGGTGGCGGCGGTAGAGAGCACGCCATCATAAAGAAGATAAAGCAGAGTCCTCTTGCTGAAGAGATTTACGCGCTTCCCGGTAATGGCGGTATCGCGGCAGACGCGACTTGCGTAAATATCGGCGCAAAGGACATCGATGGTATCGTTAAGTTTGCCGTTGAAAATAAGATAGACTACGCAATCGTTGCGCCCGACGATCCTTTGGTACTTGGAGCTGTCGATGCTCTTAGTGAAGTAGGCGTTCCTTGCTTTGGACCTCGCGCAAACGCGGCAATAATCGAAGGTAGTAAGATATTCTCAAAAAATCTTATGAAGAAATACGGTATTCCCACAGCGGCTTATGAGGTATTTACCGAGCTTGAGCCTGCGGTGGAGTATCTCAAGAGCGCGCCTATCCCAACTGTTATCAAGGCGGACGGACTTGCGCTTGGCAAGGGTGTTGTTATAGCAATGACACGTGAGGAAGCCATAGACGCTGTTTACTCTATGATGCAGGATAAGGTGTTCGGATCAAGCGGAAGCAAGATAGTTATCGAGGAATTTCTTACAGGTCCTGAGGTATCCGTCCTTGCGTTTACCGACGGTAAGACTGTTATTCCTATGGTATCCTCAATGGACCATAAGAGAGCTCTTGATAATGACTGCGGACTTAATACCGGCGGAATGGGAACTATTGCTCCCAACCCCTATTATACCGCTGACGTAGCGGCGCTTTGTATGGACAAGATATTCGTTCCTACTATAGACGCGATGAACGCGGAGGGCAGAACTTTCAAGGGTTGCCTTTATTTCGGTCTTATGCTTACACCCGACGGACCTAAGGTAATAGAGTATAACTGCCGTTTTGGCGATCCCGAAACACAAGTGGTTCTTCCTTTGCTCGACGGTGATCTTTTGAAGATAATGATGGCTTGTACCGAGGGCACACTTTGTGACACAGAGATCAAGTTTATGGACAAGTCCGCTTGCTGTGTAATAATGGCGTCTGCCGGATATCCCGGTAAATACGATGGTGGCTATGAGATAACTGTCGATGACAGTATTGAAGCTCAGGTCTATGTTGCGGGCGCGAAGCTTGACGGTACAAAGCTTGTGAATGCAGGTGGACGAGTTCTCGGTGTTACAGCCATCGGAGACGACCTTGCAGATGCTATTGATAAGGCATACGCAAACGTTCCAAAGGTAAGCTTCGCAAACGCGTATTACCGCAAGGATATCGGTGCGAGAGCGCTTAAGGCATACAGTGACAACAAATAAAGATTAGGAGATATCAATGGTTTACAGAGTATACGTAGAAAAGAAAAGGGAGCTTGCGAATGAAGCAAAGTCGCTCCTTGGCGAGCTTAGAAGCCTTGTGGGCATAAAGGAGCTTGAGGATATACGTCTTTACAATAGATATGATGTCGAAAACATAGAAAAACCCTTGTTTGATTATGCTGTGGGCACGGTATTTTCCGAGCCTCAGCTTGATATCGTTACTTACGATCTTCCTACGGAGTATGATACTATCTTTGCTGTGGAGTATCTGCCGGGTCAGTTTGACCAGAGAGTTGACTCTGCCGCTCAGTGTATCCAGATCATCTCCCGCGGTGAGCGTCCTACGGTTCGTACCGCAAGAGTATATTGCCTTTTCGGCAAACTCAGTGACGAGCAGATAGCGGCAATAAAGAAGTACGTTATCAACCCCGTTGAGAGCCGCGAGGCTTCTCTTGAAACACACGAAACGCTTAAGATGTCTTATGATATTCCCACGAGCGTTAAGGTGCTTGATGGCTTTATTGATTACGATGACGCTGCGCTCAATAGCTTCATCGCTCAGTACGGACTTGCGATGGATCTTGACGATATAAGATTCTGCCGTGACTATTTCAGAACGGAAAAGAGAGATCCTACTATCACCGAGATAAGAATGATAGACACGTACTGGTCCGACCATTGCCGTCACACCACTTTCCTTACTACTATCGATAGCGTGAAGTTCGAGGATAAGCTTCTTGAGGACGCATACAACGAGTATGTGGCTGTAAGAAAGCAGCTTGGCAGAACAAAGCCGATAAATCTTATGGACATTGCGACTATCGCTACAAGATACCTCAAGGCTGAGGGCAAGCTTCCTAAGCTTGACGAGTCCGAGGAGATCAACGCTTGTACCGTTAAGATCAAGGTAAACGTTGAGGGCGAGGAGCAGGATTGGTTGCTTCTCTTTAAGAACGAAACACATAACCACCCCACAGAGATCGAGCCCTTTGGTGGTGCGGCAACGTGTATCGGCGGTGCTATCCGTGACCCTCTTTCGGGTAGATCCTATGTTTACGCGGCAATGCGTGTAACGGGTGCGGCTGATCCCAGACGCCACGTTTCCGAAACTCTTCCCGGTAAGCTTCCCCAGAGAAAGCTCGTTACAACAGCGGCGGCTGGATATTCATCTTACGGTAACCAGATAGGACTTGCGACTGGTCAGGTAGACGAGATATATCACGACGGATACGTAGCAAAGAGAATGGAGATAGGCGCTGTCATCGCGGCAGCTCCCGCTGAGAATGTTCGCCGTGAGGTCCCTTGCGACGGAGATATCATTATCCTCCTTGGCGGTAGAACAGGACGTGACGGCTGTGGCGGTGCTACAGGATCGTCAAAATCTCACACTCTCGCATCGCTTGAGACGTGTGGCGCTGAGGTACAGAAGGGTAATGCTCCTGAGGAAAGAAAGCTTCAGAGACTCTTCCGCGATCCCGAGGCATCAAAGCTTATCAAGAGATGTAATGATTTCGGCGCGGGAGGTGTTTCCGTTGCTATCGGTGAGTTAGCTGACGGTATCAATATCGACCTTAACGCCGTACCTAAGAAGTACGAGGGACTTGACGGTACTGAGCTTGCTATCAGTGAATCTCAAGAAAGAATGGCTGTCGTTGTTGAAAAGCAGGACGCAGAGCGCTTTATAGAGCTTGCGATCAAGGAAAACCTTGAGGCTACTATCGTAGCAAGGGTTACCGAGCTTCCGAGACTTGTTATGCATTGGAACGGCAAGGTCATCGTTGATCTCTCCCGTGAGTTCCTTAACTCAAACGGAGCTGAGAAGCATATAGATATCGCAACGAAAGCTCCCACGGCTTATGAAAAGAAGCTCGAGGGAAGCTTTGCGGAGCGCATGCAAGCTGTCGCCACCGACCTTAACGTTTGCTCAAAGCGTGGACTTTCCGAGCGCTTTGACTCTACTATCGGCGCGGGTACGGTTATGATGCCCTTTGGCGATAAGAATCAGAGCACGCCCTCTCAGGTAATGGTTAATAAGATTTCCGTTGAAAGTGCCGATACAGATACAGTTTCTTATATGTCTTGGGGATATAATCCCTTTATATCCGAGAAGAGCCCCTACCACGGTGCATACTTGGCAGTTGTCGAGTCTGTATCCAAGCTTATCGCGGGTGGTGCTTCTTTTGAGGACGTATATCTCACGTTCCAGGAGTACTTTGAGAAGCCTAAGAAGGACGCAGAGCGTTGGGGTAAGCCTATGGCAGCTCTGTTGGGCGCGTTTATGGCTCAGAAGGATCTTGGCATTGCGTCTATCGGCGGTAAGGACTCTATGAGCGGAACGTTTGAGAATATAGACGTTCCTCCAACGCTTGTTTCCTTTGCGGTTACGACAGGCAAGATCGGTGAGGTCGTCACTCCAGAGTTCAAGCTTCCTTTCAGTAAGGTATATATGCTTAAGCCCAAATACACAAAGGACAATCTTCCCGATACGGCTTCTCTTATCGCACTCTACAATAAGGTAAGAGCGCTTGTGGAGCAGGGAGCTGTGCTTTCGGCTTATACACCTACGTATGGCGGTGTAGCTGAGGCGATTATGAAGATGTCGTTCGGTAACGACGTTGGCTTTAAGTTTGCTGACGGCATTGCGATAGATGACGTATTTGCGTATAACTACGGTTCATTTATTCTTGAGGTTGCGGACGGTGTCGAAATAGACGGCATTTTGCTTGGTGAAACGGTTGCTGAAAACACAGTTACGTTCGCAGGTGAAAAGGTCGATATGGCGGCTCTTTACGCTGACTATGAGAACGTTCTCGAAAAGGTATATAAGACACACGCCGCTGAGGCTGAGGGCGAGATACCCGCGTTTGAGTACAGCGTTGAGAACAGAGCTCCCGCTATCATCAAGTGCGCAAAGCCAAAGGTGCTTATCCCTGTATTCCCGGGTACTAACTGTGAGTACGATTCCGCGAAGGCATTCAACAGAGCGGGGGCAGAGTCGCAGATATTCGTTATCAACAACCTTTCCTCTAAGGGAATCTCCGATTCCGTAGAGCAGTTCGCGAAGCTCGCGTCCGAGTCTCAGATAATATTCGTTCCCGGTGGATTCTCTGGCGGTGACGAGCCTGACGGATCGGGTAAATTCATCACGGCATTCTTCCGCAACGGCGCGATCAAGGAAGAAGTAAACAAGCTTCTTAAGGTCAGAGGCGGACTTATGTGCGGTATCTGTAACGGCTTCCAGGCTATTATCAAGCTTGGTCTTGTTCCTTACGGTGAGATCATTGATACAGACGCTAACTGTCCTACGCTTACGTTCAACTCTATTGGTCGCCACCAGTCCAGAATAGTTCGCACGAGAATTGCGTCCAATATGTCTCCTTGGCTTGCTAAGGCTAAGGTGGGTGACGTTTACTCAGTACCGATATCTCACGGTGAGGGTCGCTTCCTTGCGTCCGATGAGCTTATCGCGGAGCTCGCAAAGAACGGACAGATCGCGACACAGTATGTTGACCTTTCAGGAAAGCCCACGTCCGATATCCTCTACAATCCCAACAACTCCTGCGCGGCTATCGAGGGAATCACATCTCCCGACGGTCACGTATTCGGTAAGATGGGACACTCCGAGAGATACTCCGACGGACTTTACAAGAACGTCGAGGGCAACTATGATATGATGATGTTCGAGTCTGCTGTCGAATATTTCAAATAATGTCCATATTTTCAAGCGGTCGGTAACCCGACCGCTTGTCTTTGTAAAACAAAAAAGAGCAAGAACAGCAGCTGCCGTTCTTGCTCTTTTATACAGAATTATTTCATAGAGGGAATACCACTATCAATAGTACCCTTCTTTTCTGCATACTCCTCATCGGACATGTTAAGTACCTGAATACCGAGGATAATACCCTTTACGGTGTTGATAATACCAATTATACCAAAGGTAACGTATCCAAGAACGATACGAAGAATACCAGTCTTAACGTTGCCCTGCATAAAACAAGGTACACCATAAGAGTTAAAAATAATGCACATAATAGCGAAAAGAATCTTGTTTTCCATTATAAAAGCCTCCTCTCTTAAGCTTATATGAATATTATAACAAAAATAGTAGCTTTTGTCAATACCAAAGAAAAAGATCAGTTATACAGAATAAGTATAACTGACCTAAATGGTGCCGGTGGTCGGGGTCGAACCGACACGGTATCGCTACCACTGGATTTTGAGTCCAGCACGTCTGCCAATTCCATCATACCGGCCAACACCGACACCTAATATATCACATTTTTTTATAAATTGCAATAGCTTTTTTAAATATTTTTCAAAAAAATTAAAAGACTATATTGTAAAAATATCAGAGATGTTCTTTCATCTTTTCGATAGTGCCGCATTGAAAATTGATCAGTCTGTCAGCAAGGGCGGTAGCTCCTTGATCTGCAGTTCCGAAACGGTGCTTTGCTTTTATTGTGTCAATAATACCCATGTTATACCCTTGAATCAGCATTTCTGCAACTGCACTGTCGGAGCTGTCGGACATGAGCTTCATTTTGATCATACAAGCGGTTTTCATTTTATCTTTTTCTGTCATGCAACAAGAGGTGCATTTATTACCCAAGGCATTTTTGGCTTCGCACAGAATGGAACGGTATTCTTTGTTGTGTTCTGCAATTTCAGAACAAAGGTTGCAGCCTTCACAAGTGGAAAGCAGAGTGGCGGT
>JAZSNX010000038.1:0-3602 GCA_045536665.1 Eubacteriales bacterium | reverse complement strand
CGCCGCGCATTTGCTCCAGCGCGTCAAACAGCGCCTGTCCCTCCAGGTTTTCACCGGAGGCGATTTGGGTGCTCACAGCAGTCTGGAATCGCCGGGAAAGGTGTCTGCAAACCGCAGGCACAGCCTCCTCCAGCAGTTTTTTGCCGTTTGCCGCCAGCTGGATATGCAGGGTTTCCCCTTCCCAGCGCATTTGCGCGCCGGCAAGACTGCCCCGGTTCATGGAGTTCTCTGCCACAAACAGCTCCCGGATCTCCTCCGGCAGCACATTTGTCAGCTCAGAGGCAGGATGGGTGGCTGTAAGAAGCATATCCCGAAGGCCATAGACATCACAAATATCCGCCGCCGCGGCTTTCAGTATCGATGCAGGTATGTAAGTATCACAGTGAAGGCATACCTCCACTCTGCCCTTTTCCGGATCGATATCCGCAGCAACAACAGCCGCCTGATCCAGCGCACAGCGCAGTGCCTCAGGCGGCTCGTAGATGGAGAACATATTCAGTAAACTGACTTGCTCTGACATAGATTTCCTCAAAAACTTTCGATTCTCTTTAACAGTGCAGGCAACAGCTCATCATAAGGAAGCTTTTCCACCTGCTCGCCCTTCTCAAACAGCATTCCCCAGCCGTCGCCGCCGGCAATGCCAATATCTGCTTCCCTGGCTTCACCGGGTCCGTTGACGACACAGCCCATTATAGCGACCTTGAGCGGTAACTCAAGAAGTCCCTCACGTTTTGCGGCTTCCTCGAAGCTCGCGACTATGGGTATAAGGTCTATCTTAGTTCTTCCGCACGTAGGACAGCTCACTATATCAAGCCCTGCCTGTCCCTCTATACCCACCGATTGCAATATAGCTCTTGCGGCTCTTATCTCCTCTGTGGGGTCGTCCGTAAGCGACACTCTTATAGTGTCTCCTATTCCGTCGCACAAAAGCGCGCCTATTCCTACGGCGCTCTTAAGCATTCCTCTCTCTCTTGCGCCCGCCTCGGTGACACCGAGATGCAGAGGATAGTCGCATTTATCCGCGAGCAGTCTGTTAGCGCGTATCATTTTGTACGGATCGGATATCTTCATAGATATGACCGTATCGTAAAAGTCAAATTTTTCAAGCAAGGACACGTGATAGAGCGCGCTCTCGCAGAGCGCCTCGGGCGTGGGCGCGCCGTACTTTTCGAGTATATGCTTTTCAAGAGAGCCGCCGTTAACACCTATTCTTATCGGTATGTGTCTTTTTTTGCAGGCATCGACAACCGCCTTAACTCTATCGTCATCTCCTATGTTTCCGGGATTTATGCGTATCTTGTCTACACCAAGCTCCGCGCATCTGAGCGCGACTCGGTAGTCAAAATGGATATCCGCGACTACGGGTACGCGAACTCCGTTTTCCTTAAGATAGGTTATCGTATCAGCCGCCTCGATATCGGGAACTGTAATTCTGACGATATCACAGCCCGCCGATTCAAGCGCCCTTATCTGCTCAAGCGTGGCAAGCTTATCGTGCGTATCGGTATTAGTCATAGACTGTATCGCGATACGAGCGTCTCCGCCTATCTTTGTATTCGCTATTTTTACACTTCTCGTTTTTCTTCTTATCTCGTTATATCTCATAATAAACTACTCAAAATATCAGATTTAAAACGTCCTTCACCGTTACGAATATCATAAACGCGAACAGCAGCATAAGACCTATGAAGTTGATATAGTACTCCACGTTCTTATTTATCGGCTTTCCTCTTACTCCCTCAATAGCAAGGAACAAAAATCTTCCTCCGTCAAGAGCGGGAAAAGGAATGAGATTGAACACTCCGAGGTTTATGGTAAGCACGCTTACGATATACAAAAAGCTCATAAAGCCTTGCTTTGAAACGCTCTGCACAACGCCTACGACACCGACAGGACCGGAGACCGCCTCTATACCAAAGCGCCCTGTCAGCAAGCCCTTAAGTGAGTCAAGCACCATCTTAACGGTAGACACCGACCTGAAAAAGGCATGCTTCATCAAATTCGGAAAGGTTGCTTCCTCCGCATACGGCAAAAAGTCATACTCGCCAAAGGTAGCTCCCGTATCCTCAAACGTACCGAAGACCACGTCCTCAAGGACTATCTTTTCTCCGTTTCGTATGACTGTCATATCAACAGGCTCATATCCGCTGTTCATTATTTCGTACGCAAGCTCGTTCCACGTATGCACTCTGGTATTTCCTACCTTAAGTATCTCATCATCTACCATAAGCTTCTCGCTTGACGTAGCGTTGGGAGCGAACTCACGAACAACGGTAGAGCCAAGATTTTGCGTTGCGAAAACGATGATCATCATAATGATAAAGCCGAGCAGCAGATTCATCGTAGCACCCGCGATGGTAATGAGCATTCGCTTTGGCACGCTCTTGTTGCAAAAGCTTCCCTCGTCATCGGGCGGAACGTCCTCGTCTACTCCGTCCTCGTTCTGCATACTTACAAAGCCGCCTATGGGAAGCAGACGCAACGCGTATTTTGTTTTATGCTTTTTGGACGTCCACGAGAACAGCGTCGGTCCCATACCGATAGCAAACTCCTTGACGGTAACGCCACATGCCCTTGCCGTCAAAAAATGTCCAAGCTCGTGTATGAATATCAGCACGCCGAACACCAAAAGTATTATTAAAAAGTATCCGATAAAGCTCCACATTAAATAAGTTTCTCCGTTCAATTATTTCACACGGATGTCGTCTTCTCAAAGCAAGTCGGATATCCGCTCCCTTGCTTCTCTGTCACATTCGATTATTCCGTCAAGTGTGTGTACCTCGCTTGCCGACCGCATACTGTCGACTGTTTGGCAAACGCTCTCGATAATATCGAAAAATCCTATCCTGTTTTCAAGGAAGCGCGCGACAGCTATCTCATTCGCGGCGTTGAGCACCGCGGGCAACGCCCCACCCTTTCGCGCGCAATCAAAGGCATACGCAAGAAGACGAAATGTCTTTGTATCGGGTCTTGCGAAGCTAAGGCTTGCCACATCAAAAATATCAAGCTCCTTTATGACCGCATCCATTCTGTCGGGATAGGTGATAGCATACTGCGCGCAAAGCCTCATATCCGGCACGGACATCTGCGCGATAACGCTGTTATCAATATATTCCACCATAGAATGTATTATACTTTCCCTATGAACGACGACCTGAATGTTTTGCGCGTCCACGCCGAATAGGTGCGCCGCCTCTATGACCTCAAAGCCCTTGTTCATCATGGACGCGGAGTCTATGGTTATCTTGGCACCCATATCCCAATTGGGATGTTTAAGCGCCTGGGCCTTGGTTACTGTCTTGAGCTGGTCCTTTCCCAATATCCGGAAGGGGCCGCCGCTGGCAGTAAGCAGTATCTTCTCTACGGGGTTCATGGTCTCACCGCTCAGACATTGGAATATGGCCGAATGCTCCGAATCAACCGGAAGTATGGGTGTCTTGTACTGCAAGGCAAGCTGTGTGATGAGTTCTCCGGCTACCACCATTGTCTCCTTGTTGGCCAGAGCAATTATCTTACCGGCCTTGATGGCCTCAATGGTGGGACAAAGACCTGCAAAACCAACCATAGATGCCAGCACTATGTCAATAGGATCGGCTGTTACT
>JAZSNX010000068.1:0-2358 GCA_045536665.1 Eubacteriales bacterium | reverse complement strand
TGAACGCGAGCGCGGTATCACTATCCTCGCAAAGAACACCGCCGTTCACTACGGGGACCTTAAGATCAACATAATCGACACTCCCGGCCACGCGGATTTCGGCGGTGAGGTTGAGAGAATCCTCAAAATGGTAAACGGAGTTCTTCTGCTCGTTGACGCGGCGGAGGGACCTATGCCTCAGACGAGATTCGTGCTCCAGAAGGCGCTCGAGCTCAATCACCGCGTAATCGTTGTTATCAACAAGGTAGACAAGCCGGACGCACGTCTTGACGAGGTGCAGGACGAGGTTCTTGAGCTTCTTATGTCGCTCGATGCAAATGACGAGCAGCTCGACAGCCCTATGGTATTCTGCTCTGGAAGAGCGGGCACGGCGTCACTCGAGGCAGGCAAGCAGGACGCTGACCTCAAGTGTCTCTTTGACCTTATTCTCAACTACATTCCTGCGCCCGAGGGCGAGCCCGAGGAGGAGCTTCAGCTTCTCGTTTCGGCAATAGACTATAACGATTACGTTGGAAGAATCGGTATCGGACGCGTTGAGCGCGGAACGATAAATCTCAACGAAGACGTTATTATCTCGAATTTTCACAAGGAAGGCGTAACCAAGAAAGCGAAGATCGCCGCACTTTTCCAGATAGACGGACTTAAGAGAGTTGCGGTAAATAACGCCAAGGTTGGCGATATCGTTTGCTTCTCGGGTGCTGAAGACATAAACATTGGCGATACCATAACAAGTCCCGCGAGAGTCGAGCCGCTTGAATTCGTTAAGGTGAGCGAGCCTACGATGGAAATGACGTTTATGGTAAACGACAGTCCTCTCGCAGGTCAGGAGGGTAAGTTTGTTACTTCCCGTCAGCTTCGCGAGAGACTCTATAAGGAGCTTCTCAAGGACGTTTCCCTCCGTGTTACCGACGGTGACACTACCGATTCCTTCAAGGTCTCGGGCAGAGGAGAGATGCACCTCTCGATCCTTCTTGAAACAATGCGCCGCGAGGGCTACGAGCTTGCTTGCAGTACTCCCAAGGTGCTCTATAAAACTATTGACGGCGTAAAGATGGAGCCTATGGAAAAGGTCATAATCGACGTTCCCGACGGCTCACAGGGATCTGTTATCGAAAAGCTCGGCGCACGTAAGGGAGACCTTGTTGAAATGTCTATGCACGGTGACCGCTGGCGTCTCGAGTACAGTATTCCTGCGCGTTGCCTGTTCGGATACAGAAGCGAATTCCTCACAGATACAAAAGGAGAGGGAATACTCAATTCTATCTTCGACGGTTATCAGCCTTGTCGCGGTGAGATAACAAGACGCTTTACAGGCTCGCTTGTTGCAAGTGAAGACGGCGAAACTACCTCCTACGGTTTGTTCAACACACAGGAGCGCGGACAGATGTTCGTTGGTGTTCAGACTCCCGTTTACGAGGGAATGATCGTCGGTGAATCGCCCAAGGTTGGCGATATCGCGGTCAACGTCTGCAAGAAAAAGCACCTTACCGCTATTCGTTCTGCAGGTGCCGACGAAGCTCTCAGACTCGTAACTCCCAAGATCATGAGCCTTGAGGAAGCAATAGAGTTTATAGCTGACGACGAGCTCATTGAGGTCACTCCCAAGAGCATCCGTCTCAGAAAGAAAATACTCAACACCGCAAACAGACTCAAAGCTCAAAGCAAGCTTAAAAAAGGTGAATAATTGATATGCGAGGGGGAACTTTTTGATAAAAAGTTCCCCCTCACGCTCCCCTTCAAAAAGCTTTAAGGCCGGGTATGCTTAAAAGCTTTGTTTCCACACTATGTGCAGCCTGTGGGAAAATTATATTTGTAGGGCGGTGGCTTGCTGCCGCCGAAAAACAGAATTATTCGCTCTGAGTTTCACATGGAGTGAGGATAAACGTTTCGTTGGGGATTCCAAAGGGGCGGAGTCCCTTTGTGCCGTTTTGCGGAAGGATTTTTAAGGGAACCCAATCGGAAGGGTTCCCTTGAATGCTTCTTTGGTTCGTTTCTGTGCACACAGAAATGAACGTCTCCACAAAAACATACAACTCCACAAAAAACTCCCTTGCAATCAAATGCTGCAAGGGAGTTTTTCTATGACTTTATCAGTTCTTTAGACTATGAATAGGTGCGGGAATTCTTCCGCCACGTGCAATGAATTTTGACGGTGAATAAGTATTAACCTTGATAACGGGAGCGTATCCGAGCAGACCGCCGAAGTTGACCGTCTCACCAACCTCGCGTCCGTACGCGGGGATAACTCTGACTGCGGTGGTCTTAGTATTGGCAACGCCGATAGAGATTTCATCTGCGATAATACCGCTGATAACGTCCTCGGAAGTGTCACCGGGGATCACTATCATATCAAGACCT
>JAZSNX010000132.1:0-2558 GCA_045536665.1 Eubacteriales bacterium | reverse complement strand
CTTTAATGTTGTTTTGAGTGTTATTGAGATGATGATGTCGGCAAGCGGCATACCGCACCTTACGCTCTCAGGTCAGAGCTTTTACGAGCGAATGGAGATAAAGGATACGCTCGCGTATCTGTACGTTCTCGCGAACCCCGCCGACAGAGAGAGGCTGAAGAGAATAATCAACGTGCCCCGCAGGGGTATCGGAGCGAAGACCATAGAGGGGCTGTTTACCATCGCCACAGAGCAGGGAGCGCACCCGATAGAGATAATGAGGACAGCCGATAAATTCACGGCGCTCGCGCGTTCCGCTGAGAAGCTTAAAGCCTTTGCCCGTCTTATCGATACGCTAAACGCTCTGCTTTATACCGATACGAGCCTTGAGAATATCGTAAGACAAACGCTTGCGATGTCGGGATACAAGCAGTCGCTTATAGACGCGGGTGTTGAGGAAAAGGAAAGAGTGGATAACCTTGACGAGCTCATATCCAACGTTATAGACTTCGAGGACGAGTACAGGGGAGCTGCGGGCGTTTACGTTGACGATACGCACGACGGCTTTTCAACAGTCCCCACCGACACCACGGCGCTCGCCGTACTTAATGCCTTTCTTGAGAGATGCTCGCTCGTCGCTGACGTGGATAAATACGACGAGAACGCCGATGCCGTAGTGCTTATGACCATGCACTCAGCCAAGGGACTTGAATTTCCCGTGGTGTTCCTGCCGGCGATGGAGGACGGGATTTTTCCGGGTATGCAGAACATCAACTCCATAGACCCCGAGGATATGGAGGAGGAGAGACGCCTTGCGTACGTCGCTATAACGAGAGCTAAGGATATGATATATATGACGCATACACGCAATAGAATGCTGTATAACCAAACGTCCTATAATCCGCTTTCCAAGTTCGTGCGTGAGATACCCGACGGGCTTATAATAGAGGACACGCCTGACTACGACGCTTACGCATATATCCCCAGACCCAAGGCAAAGGTCTACTATTCCGAGAAAAACGAGCCGACGACAAGGGAGATAGCAAGACCCGCTCCAAAGCCTCAGTCCCGTCCCGTAGCGCAGGTAGCGCTAAAGGTAGGAGACAGAGTAAGCCACAGGGTATTTGGAGAGGGCGAGATATACTCAGTCAAGCCAATGGGGGCTGACGTTCTCTACGAGGTCGTCTTTGACAACGCGGGAACAAAGAAGCTGATGGGCAGCTTCGCGAAGCTGAGAAAAATATAAAGCGCCATAGACGCGATATTTGAGGGGAGCTTCTTTCAAGAAGCTCCCCTCAACCTTTTGCCTTGCGCTTCAAATCAGTAGCTATCGAACAGTTGCTTTGTGACCGAAAGCGGACCGTCGAGGACGACGGTCCGCTCATTGCGTGGTCAAACTCACCTACAGCTCCAAATCCGAGCACGCCTGATCCTCGCCCCAGAGCTTTTTCAAGCAGGCTTGTGCCCAGTCCTCTATCTCCGCGTTGTACGGCGCACTGCCTTTGTTCTCCATTCGAGTATTTGCCTTTTGATCGGTCTTCCTTTCTCCGTCCTCGCTCCACTTCGGGTTGGCTCTGTCCTTGTTCCACCATTCTCCTATAACAACTCCAACGTCTTTGCCTTGCAGCTTGGCGTAATACGCCGCTCTTGGCTCGACGTATTCGACGTACCTCTCGGGTATCCCCCACGCTATCAGCTTTTCTTTTACCTCTTGCGCTATACGCGGAGCGTCGGTGGCGGGGGAGGTGGCAGTGGAAGCAGCGGTATTCACGTTTGAATACTCATTATCATTTATATCACCGCTACCATTCTCATTCTCATTATCGTTATCAATATCAATATCAATATCAATATCATTATCATTATCATTATAGGGTTTTTGAGTTTCGTTCGAAAACCGATCGGTTTTTTTAGGGCGACCGCCTTTTTTTGCGTTATTCTTGTTCTTTAAGCAACGCTCCTCATAAGCCTGCCTGTCTCGGTCGAGGGTATCGCATATCAAGGAAAAAGCCATATCGCAAAGCGGGTCAAGCGGGATACCGCCTTCTCCAAACTCATTATAATTGAATATAGCGGTTATGAGCTGTCCTCTTTGCTCCATAGTCAAGCGGGAAAATTGGTTTTTGTAGTTTTGATATAATACAAAGCTTTTTGGCTTGTTTTCTGACATTTTTGTCTCCTTTCTTTGTTGTCGCCCTTATTTTATCATAATTCAAAATGCCAAACAGTGTCTTTCAGTGCCAAGCAGTGCCACGTAGGAGAAAAATATTCAACAAAAAACGCTCAAAAATTTTGTTTATAATAATGTAAATGGTGTTGACAATTGGCAGAACTTGTGATAAAATATTAAAATATAAGAGTATTTTCATTAAGGAAGGTATACGATGAATAATTCAGAAAAGACAATGGACAAAATAATCGCTCTCTGTAAGAACAGAGGATTTATTTTCCCCGGCTCTGAGATATACGGCGGTCTCGCTAACTCCTGGGACTACGGTCCTCTCGGCGTTGAGTTCAAGAACAACGTCAAAAAGGCTTGGTGGAAGGAGTTCGTGAAGTCGGATCGTTGCCATGTCGTT
>JAZSNX010000220.1:0-8117 GCA_045536665.1 Eubacteriales bacterium | reverse complement strand
CCGCTTGGCCTCCGACTTGGTAATGTCTCAGATCGTCGTAAAATATACCGATATTACGACCGACGAGTATGAGTACTACTACAGCTATGAATGGGCTGCAAGCCGCGGACAGATAACCGTAAGAAATATCAAGAACGGTATCCGTGTAGAGTATACTATCGGACGTGAGGAGGCAAGACTGCTCGTTCCTCATATGATAGCTAAGGAATCCTTCGAGACAAAGATCGTAAGCATAATGGAAGCGGCCGTTGAAGGCGATAGAGACGCAACCTTTATGTATAAGAAGGTTATGGCTTACTACGATCTTAAGGATCCCGAGAATGAGAAGGTCGAGTCTATAAAGAACGATATTCTCGCAAAGTTCCCCATAACAAAGAAGATGCCTGTATACGTTCTCGACGAGGCTACCTCCGAGAGCGAAAAGGCAAAGATAGAAACGCTTATTAAGACCTACTGTCCCGACTACTCTTACGAGGACCTTGATGAGGACCACTTGCTCGTTGGCTATCAGGCAGACGACAAGAACCCGCCTTTGTTTAAGATGGCTCTTGAGTACTCGCTCGATACAGACGGTATGACAGTAAGACTGCCCGCAAACGGTATCCGTTTCAACGAGTCTCTCTACAGACTTGACGAGATACAGATACTTCCTTATATGGGCGCGGGCGCAAATCCCAATGAGGGATACACATTCTTCCCCGACGGCTCGGGTACACTGTTTGACTTTGAAAAGATAGCAGAGACGGGTCTTGAGATAAACCTTGACGGAACTCTCTATGGAAACGACTTCGCATATCACACCATAAGCGGAAAGCTTGAAGAGATACTTCGCTATCCCGTATTCGGAATAGTTGAGAAGGAAAATCTCACAGCGCTTGAGCCGCCGTCAGACACAGCTACTGATGCTGAGAAGGAAACAGTGTATAAGGACCGTGGATTCGTGGCAATGGTAGAAGAGGGCGATGCTCTTATGCAGCTTCGTTCCTACCACATGGGCTCTAAGGGTAGCTATAATACCGTGATCATGACGGTATTCCCGAGACCTAAGGATACCTATAACGTTGCGGACGCGATCTCCGTCGGCTCGAACGACACATGGACGGTCGTTTCGGCAAGAAAATACACAGAAAACTTCAAGATCAGATACTTTATGCTGACCGATGAGGACGTTGCCACGCAAAAAGGCATCACTAACTACTACGATGCTTCCTATGCGGGAATGGCGCAGGCATACCGTGATTACCTTGAAAAGACGGGTGTTCTCACCAGACTTACAGACGAGCAGGTAGAGGATAATGTACCGCTTTACATTGAGACGTTCGGAGCTATATTCTCAACGCAGAAGTTCCTCTCTATTCCTATTGACGTAACCGTACCGCTCACGTCGTTTGACGATATCGTTAAGATGTACGACGAGCTTTCGGTGAAGGGAATCGATAATATCAACTTCATAATGAAGGGATATACCGATGGCGGACTTGAGAGCGAAAAAGTTCCTTACAAGCTCAAATGGGAAAAGGTAGTCGAGGAAGAGTATGACTTTGAGGAGCTCCTCGCATACGCTAAGGAAAAGGACTTTGGCCTCTTCCCGGACTTCGACTTCGTATTCTTCAGCAATAACACCCTGTTTGACGGTTTGACGCTTAAGAAGCACGCTGTAAAGACCATAGATAACCGTTACACAAGTAAGCGTGATTACAGTGCTACCAAGCAGTCACACGTAAGCTACTACGATCTTGCGATCTCGCCCGCATACTTCAACCGCTTCTATGAGAAGCTGACCGAGAATTATCTCGAGACAGGCGCGACCTCGATCTCTGTATCTACACTCGGCTCTTATCTGAACTCCGACTTTGACGAGGACGAACCTTACAACCGTGAGGACGGCAAGGCGTTTACGGTAGACGCTTTCGCGTATCTCGATTCTCAGTACGAGCAGGTAATGACATCTGGCGGAAACGCTTACTGTTGGAAGTTCGTTGATCATATCACCGACGTCGCTCTTGACTCCAGCCGTTACGCTCAGTCCTCCGCATCCGTACCTTTCCTCGGAATGGTTCTCCACGGATACGTGCAGTACTCCGGCTCGGCTATCAATATGGAGGGTAACATTGAGTACGCAATGCTCAAGGCTATCGAGAACGGTGCGGCTCTTAAGTTCATTCTTTCTTACCAGAACACAGATGAGCTCAAGAAGTATGAGATCACCAGTAAGTACTACTCTATCAGATACGATATTTGGCTGGACGACGTAGTTGAGCTCTATAGTGAGCTTAACGGAGTGCTTGCGGGCGTTCAGACCAGCATCATCTCAGAGCACAAGTTCCTTGATAACGGTATTCGTGTTCCCGATAATGATGAGTTGCTGAAAGACGTTGAGGATGCGGTAAATAACGCTATCAACAATGAGAGAGCAAAGGATGACGCGCTCAATCAGGCTATTATCGATGCGTTCAGACTCTCCCGTGAGAATATGAAGATGATATCCGACGTATTCACGAGCGGTGGAAAGGTCTATGACGCTACCGGTAATGAGCTCTCTCTGACGGATCTTAACAAGAGCAAGGACGAATTTGAAAAGTGCGTGAAAGGAATAATCGAAGCAACTACTGCTGATGATGCGTCGGCTGCATTCGCAAACTTTGAGTCATGGGCTGTAAGATACGCTCGCGCTGGTGTTGGTCTCTGTGATCTGTATACAGTTGCGAATGAGTATTACCGCACTCTCATTCTTGCCGACGAAATGCTTTCCGACACGAGAAAGGCTGAGCTCATAGGCTATATCGATGCCGTAGATGCTAACGCGATTTGCGCGAACAACAGCTCAGCTACCTTCAAGACACTCTTTGAGACGGAGTTTAGAAAGGCTTATGACAAGCTCGTAGAGTTTGGAATAGAGGTGGTAGAGTACGACGTGATGCTCGATAATATCTACACAGCAGCAGGAGCTAAGCCCATTGAGATAGCTCCCGAGCCCGAGTACGACAGCACGATCAAGACATACGTTGCTGATGAGAATAAGCTTGTATACGAGGTATACGACAACGGAACTGAGAAGACAGAGCTCATTCTTAACTTCAACAACTACCGTGTAATGGTAACCGTAAACGGTGTGCTCTATACCATTGATGCATACGGCTACGTTGTACTTCCCAAAGCAAATTAAGGAAAGAGAGGTATAAAAAATGACTAATGATGTAAAAATCAAAGCACCAAAAAGAAGAAAAAGCGCCTCTCTTGAAAAGCGTAAGTCGAGGGCAGGTTGGATATTCGTATTGCCCTTCCTGATAGGCTTTATAGTAGTTTATCTTCCTATGGTAGTTGACTCTATCAAATATAGCTTCTATCACATCAAGTTTATAACGGGTGGATATGAGCTGGTTCCCGTAGGCTGGGATAACTACAATTACGCACTTTTTGAAAGCACCGATTACGTTCAGACCCTTGTTAAGGGTCTGACGGATATGGTGTTTGATATCCCGATGATCCTTATATTCTCGTTGTTCATGGCAGTTCTTCTTAACCAGAAGATGGCAGGCCGTGCGGCATTCAGAGCAATATTCTTCGTTCCTGTTATCGCGTCCACAGGTATCATGGAATCCATCGACGCTCAGAACACCTTGAGTGACTACATGGGCGAGACTTCCGGTATCGAGGACGGTTCAGGACAAAGCGCGGCGTCGGACATCGTTTCGGCGATGGACGTAGAGGCGCTGTTCTCGGGAATGGCGGTTGGACAGGGACTTGTTCAATACGTTGTTACGGCGATCAACAATATTTACGACATAGTTAACCGTTCGGGCGTACAGATGCTTATATTCCTTGCGGGACTTCAGTCTATATCTCCCGCTATATATGAGTCGGTACAGATCGACGGAGCGACCTCTTGGGAGACCTTCTGGAAGATAACCTTCCCGATGATAAGCCCGATGATCCTGGTAAATGCGGTGTATACGATAATAGACGCGTTCACAACGGATTCGAATATAGTAATGAAGTTTATATCCAACAGTGAAAAGTCGATCACTAACGGTAACGTTATAACGTCGGCGATGGCGTGGATGTACTTCCTCTTGGTAATAGCGATCATTGCGTTGTTCGCGGCAATATTCTCGGCATTCGTATTCTACCAGAGACGTGATTAAGGAGGTGTAGTTATGAACCAAAATGTTGAAAATCAAGTAAAAGTTCGTAAAGAGTCAAAGAACAAAATAAAAGTTGACTTTGATAGAACACCTCTTAAAGAGCGTTTGAAGGCGAAGTTCCTCTCATTGTTCTTCCTTAAAAAGGTGGTTTGGTATCTTGTAAGACTTATCCTTCTTATAGGTATATCTTACATAGTGCTTTTCCCGCACTTTACAAAGGTAGCAGGTTCTTTCATGGCGCCTGAGGATTTCGTTGACGTAACTGTAAGACTTATCCCTAAAAACTTCTCGCTTGATATGTATAAGGCGATATGGTCAGAGCTTGGATACGTAAAGGCATTTACAAACACGCTTCTGCTTTCGTTGAGTACGGCACTTATACAAACGTTTATATGCTGCTTTATAGCATACGGTCTTGCGAAGTTCAAGTTCAAAGGTAATAGCCTCGTATTCTTCGCTGTCGTATTCTCACTTGTAGTTCCTCACCCGACACTCAGACTGTCGATGTTTATGGGATTCAGATATTTTGATATATTAGGAATATTCGGATTCCTTAACGGCGGTGGAATTGCAATACCGTTTACTGACATAAGATTCTTTGAGGGCTTGGTGGATATAATCCCGAACAGCTGGGAAAAGTTCTCGGTGGACGGAATCAATCTAACCAACACGTATTGGCCGCTCATCATACTTTCACTCTGCGGACTTGCGTTTAAGAACGGACTTTACATATTTATGCTTCGTCAGTTCTTCCGCGGCGTACCTGATGAGCTTGAGGAGTCTGCGTATATCGACGGTTCGGGCGTGTTCCGTACCTTCTTCCAGATCATTCTTCCTCTTTCCGTGCCGATGATGATCACCGTGTTCCTGTTCGCGTTCTCGTGGCAGTGGACCGACGACTTCTACACAGGATTGTTCTTTACCGATGCGAAGACGGTGCTTATGCCCAATATCGTAAACATTCCTACGACGCTGATGACGGACTACGCAGGTCAGAACCTGTACTACGCGGCAATAAGAAATACTTGCGGAATAATGATAATTGCTCCGCTGATAGTAATGTATCTCTTCTGCCAGAAGTACCTTGTTCAGGGTATCGAGCGTTCGGGTCTTACAGCAGACTAATACGCAAAATAACTTGTTACAAACAGAAAGGGCTCTCGCATTTGTGAGAGCCCTTATTGTAATATACGAACACCGGTTAGAAATCATATGAATTCTCACCGACGTCATACCGAAGTAAAAGAATTGTAATTCCCGCTACGTAAAGCTTCAAAGAGATTCCAATGTAAGTCCAGATTAAGCATAAAAAGAAGAGCGACCGTACAGTCGCTCTTTGTTACTGTTGTTATCTGTTATTTATAACGTCGGACATATCGTACATTCCCGCAGATTTTCCCTTGAGGAATATTGCCGCGCGGACAGCTCCCGTGGCAAATACCTCACGGGACATTGCGGTGTGAGATATGGTGATCATCTCATTGTTTCCCGCGAATATCACCTCGTGATCACCGACAATAGTGCCGCCTCTTACAGAATGTATTCCGATCTCAGCGGGGTCACGCAGACGGCGCTCATTGTGGCGGTCGTATACGTACTGCGTTTCAGCACGCTCTTCTGACAGCGCGTTTGCTATCATAAGAGCAGTGCCGCTCGGAGCGTCAAGCTTTTTATTGTGGTGTTTTTCTATTATCTCAACGTCAAAGCCGTTGCCAAGCGCGCGCGCCGCTTGACGGCAGAGCTCGGTGATAAGATTTATGCCTATGGACATATTTCCGGAGAAGAATACAGCTATGCTTTTAGCTGCCTCTCTCATAAGAGCAAGCTCCTCATCTGTGTGACCCGTGGTGCAGACGACCAAGGGAGTAGACGTGGCAAGAGCGTATTCAAGAAGTCCCTCAAGAGCGGAGTGGTGAGAAAAGTCCACGATAACGTCCGCCTTACCCGAAAACTCGGAGATACTTTGATAAACGGGGAATTCGGCGACGGACGAGGTGTTGATGTCGATGCCCGCAACTATCTTTGCATCGGCGTTGTCAGCTACAAGATGGCTGACAGCTATACCCATTCTGCCCGTGCAACCGCATAGGATAATATTAGTCATACTTTAAAATTCCTTTACCTTGATTTAAAGGAGACCGTGCTCCTTCATGGCCGCAATAAGCTTTGCTTTGTTTGCGTCTTCCATCTCACAAAGAGGCAGTCTCATTTCAATGTCGCACCATCCAAGCTCTGCCATAGCCGTCTTAACGGGAACGGGATTGACCTCGCAGAAGAGGGAATTGATAAGCTTCAAATACTTGAGCTGGAGCTCAGCCGCGCTCTTGTAGTCACCGTCAAGACAAAGCTTAGTCATACGGTGTGTTTCCTCGGGCATTATGTTGGAGAGGACGGAGATAACGCCCTTACCGCCAAGCGACATAATAGGAACTATCTGGTCGTCGTTGCCCGAGTAGATGTCGTAGCTGTCACCGCATTCAGCGATAAGCTCGGCAATAGTGCTTATATTGCCCGAAGCCTCCTTGACCGCGACTATTCTCTCATGCTTCGCAAGCTCACGGTAGACGGGAAGGGAGATGTTGCAACCCGTACGTGAGGGAACGTTGTAAAGTATTATAGGCTTGTCGGTAGCGTCTGCCGTATCAAGGAAGTTCTTGATAAGTCCCTTGGGTGTAGCCTTATTGTAGTAGGGGGTAACGAGAAGAAGCGCGTCTGCTCCTACCTCGCAGGCATACTTTGAAAGCTCGATGCCGTATGCGGTATCGTTAGAGCCTGTTCCCGCAATAACAGGAACTCTGCCGGCTACCTGCTCAACGGTAAATCTGACGCAATCGCAGTGCTCCTCGTGAGTGAGCGTTGCCGCCTCACCCGTTGTTCCGGTAACGACGATGGCATCAATACCTCTTGTTATCTGATCCTCGATGATGTTTTTGAAGGAAGCGTAATCAATAGCTCCATTCTTAAAGGGAGTGATAATGGCGGTAGCCGCGCCTGTGAAGATCGAGGGCTTGAATTTACTCATAACTATGTCCTTTCACCGCAAGTATAAATATGCGGATTTTAAAAAAATACTATAAAAACAAAAAAACCGGTTGAAAACCAGCTGAAATTGTAATATAATATAAGCGTGAAAACTTATTATACAATAACAGATAGCTCTCCATCAAGAATTGATGACAGTCTGCCGACTATGGATCGACAGACCAGCGCACAACGCCGCCGCAGCGCAGTGCCTTCGGCATCGCACCCTCGCGAATGTGACTTGAACGGTCACGGCGACCACGCCACATAGCGGTTGTGCAACGCACCTCTACCAAATTATATGTGTTTACAACATAATAATAGCATAACTTTTTATATATGTCAATAAGTTTTGACAATTTCACAAAATATTTTTACATCGGAGTAACCCAATGATAGTTAACAAAAGAAGCCATACAGACCTGCTTACGTCTGATTTTTATTACGATCTTCCCGAGGAGCAGATAGCTCAGCATCCGTGCGCCGTACGCGATAGGTCAAGGCTTATGGTGCTTGACAGAGCCAACGATACTATCGAGCATAAGCACTTTTGCGATATAATAGATCATCTCAAGCCGGATGACGTGCTTGTCATCAACGACTCAAAGGTCATTCCCGCGAGACTCTACGGTCACGCGGAGGGCAGGGAGGAGGCGGCGCTTGAGCTGTTGCTTTTGCGTCAGCGAGAGCTTGATACGTGGGAGACACTCGTAAAGCCTGGCAAGAGAGCCCGTATAGGCTCGAGAGCGGTGTTTGGGGACGGAATACTTATCTGTGAGGTAAAGGACATCACAGAGGAGGGAAATCGCATCATACGCTTTGAATACGACCACGACAAGTATACAAGCATCTACGATATTCTCCATAGAATAGGTCTTATGCCCCTACCGCCCTATATCACCGAGCAGCTCAAGGAAAACGACCGCTACCAGACGGTCTACGCCCGTGAGA
>JAZSNX010000067.1:0-4966 GCA_045536665.1 Eubacteriales bacterium | reverse complement strand
GGCTTCCTTCGCGCATCCACCACTCCCGAAACCGTTGTTGAGACGCTACGTGTCCTTGCTGCAGGCGTTTCTCAGGCAGAGGCAGCCGCAGACATTTCCTTGCGCAAAATGATAGATTCTCTCGCGGGTGGCGCTTATCTGCCCTCAACTCGCGCGGAGCTTATCGAGATCGCAACAAGCTGCGACCGTGTCGCTAACAAGTGCGAGCATTTCGC
The DNA here is from genome assembly GCA_045536665.1 of Eubacteriales bacterium. Lineage (GTDB taxonomy): Bacteria > Bacillota > Clostridia > Oscillospirales > CAG-272 > HGM12713. Next base: position 4,751 of record JAZSNX010000067.1, on the reverse strand, counting down.
AAATATGGCGGTATTTCAGCGCTTCCGCTTCCCCGCGGAGTTCAATGAGGACGTTATGGAGATACTGTCGATAACAGACGAGCAGTTCGAGATCCTTGAAAAGAGCATCAGCGCGTTGTTCGCAAAATTCGGCGAGCTCGCAAAGGATCACAGAATACTTGACGATATTCGAGCACACGAGTCGGCAATAGATAAGATAGAGCAGAAGCTCTATGACCGTATCTTCGCGATGGATATAGAACTTGCTGAGAAGATGCAGCTTGCGCAGTTTGTAGAGTATCTCGCTGACCTTTCCGATATTATCGAAAATCTTGCTGATAAGATCCAGATAATGCTTATCACGAGAAAGGCATAAAACGACCATGTGGATATACTTACTTTTGTTCTCAGGCCTGTTTATGGGCTGGTCGCTGGGAACCAATGACGCGGCAAACGCGTTTGGTACAGCAGTTGCCACCCGAGTTGTAAAATACAGGACTGCGGTCATCATCATCGCCACTTTTGTTGTAGCGGGTGCGCTCATAGGCGGCTCGGGCAATATATACAAGCTCTCCGAGCTTGCGCAAAGCAACGAGGTAATAGCATCGGTTGATGACGTTGAAACGGCTATCGCAAACGGCGCAGTCGAGGCGCTTCGTCTCAAATCCGCGCTAAAGGCGGCTATAATCTTTGCTTGCGCGGCAATAACAGTATTCGTAATGAGCTATCTCAAGTTCCCCGTTTCCGCAAACCAATCTATCGTTGGCGCGGTTATCGGTTGGGGTCTTTGCTATGCTGATTACTCAAATTCCGAGGTGCTCGCTGGAAATCTCAAGCAGCTTGGAAAATTCGCGTCCACGTGGCTGATAAACCCACTGGGTGCGGGAATAATCTCCTTTGTAATAGTTTTCCTCTCAAAGAAATTCTTGGAAAAGAAGCTTACCTCTCTTAATAGCTACGATAAGCTTGTAAAAACTGGCTATATCATAGCGGGAGCGTTCGCATCGTACAGTATCGGTGTAAATAGCGCGGCAAGCGTTACCGCGTTCTATTTTGACGGCGCATACGAGACCACGGGCGTTGCGGCAAACCTTTTGACCAGCCCTCTGCTTACGGCGGCTATTGGCGGTGTCGCTATCGCTATCGGTGTCCTCACCTTCTCCAAGCGAGTTATGATGACGGTTGGCGGAAGTATCGCGAACATAACTCAGATAGACGGCTTCCTCGTCATAATCGCTATGGCTCTCACCATAGTACTTATGGAAAAGCTTATGGGTATTCCCGTATCTACCTCTCAGGCAGTGGTTGGCGCGGTAGTTGGCGCGGGACTTGTTAAGGGCGTCAAGAACGTAAACTTCGGCGTCTTTAAGAATATAGCTATTGCTTGGGTAAGCTCTCCCACAGTTGCCGGACTTCTCGCCTTCGGCGTTGCGTTCGCTACAAAGGGCTACTTTGGAGCGTAAAGCTTATACATAACTACCGCTTCACCCCTAGTGAAGCGGTAGTTAGTTTTATTTGTATTTAAAATCAGGATTTATCGGTGTGTTTAAATTACAATTTCGTAGGGGCGATTCACAAATCGCCCCTACGACTTGTTAAATCCATCTCACCGATAAATCATAACTTAACAATCGCAAGAAGCCACTGAACAAGGAGTTCTTTTTTATTCCGTATTGCAATGCGCAAAAAAGTGTGTTATAATAATCTTAATAGACGAAAGGAGTGAGATACGAATGATCATAAAAAGAAAAACGATAAAAAAAGCGTTTTTGTATTTTACTGCTTTGGTTTTGACTGTTTGCTTGGCAACGTTGTCTGTAAACGCAAATGTCAAGCGCTCGACAAGGTATAAGATCGTCTCCGGCGATGATTCTTCCCTTTTGGGATACGACTGTATCCTCGTGCTCGGCGCGGGAGTAAAAAACGACGGACAGCCGTCGGATATGCTTGAGGACAGGCTGCTCACCGCCATTGAGCTTTACAAAAGAGCCGACGTTGCCCCAAAGCTGCTTATGAGCGGTGACCACGGCAGAGCAGACTACGACGAGGTAAACACGATGAAGGACTTTGCCGTGTCAAACGGCGTTCCGTCAGAGGACATCTTTATGGACCACGCGGGCTTTTCCACATATGAGAGCATATATCGGGCAATGGAAATATTCGGAGCGGAGCGAATCGTCGTTGTAACGCAGGAATATCATCTGCACCGAGCGCTTTATATTGCTGACAAGCTTGGTATCGAGGCGGTTGGTGTGAGCGCCGACCTGAGGGAATACCGCGGAAAATACGTTCGCGGAGCGCGAGAGATACTCGCGAGAAACAAAGATCTTCTTATGTGCGTATTTAAACCTGAGCCTACTTATCTCGGAGATACTATCTCTCTTGACGGCGACGGAAATGTTACTAACGGATAAACTGAAAGGACATAAAACAAAGCTATGAAAATTCTTATCACAGGCGGAAGCCGAGGAATAGGCAGAGCAACTGTTGAGCTTTTTTCAAAAGAGGGACACGAAGTAGTCTTTCTATATCGCTCAAGTGACGCGGCGGCAGATGAGCTATGCAACGCAACGGGAGCTCGAGCTGTAAAATGCGATATATCAAGCTCCGAGGAGGCAACGAAAGCCGCAACGGACGCGATAGCTTTACTCGGCGGAATTGACGTGCTTATCAATAACGCGGGTATTTCGTCGTTTTGCTTGTTTGACGAGATAACCGACGAGCAGTGGAAAAATATGATAGACACCAATCTTTCCGGCGCGTTTTACGTAACGAGAGAGGCGGCAAAAGCAATGATCGCTCAAAAGAGCGGTCGCATAATCAATATCGGCTCAATGTGGGGCAAGGTCGGCGCTGCTTGCGAGGTACACTACTCTGCCGCAAAGGCGGGGCTTCGCGGCATGACGCTCGCTCTTGCAAAGGAGCTCGGTCCAAGCGGGATATGTGTCAACTGCATAGAGCCGGGTGTGATAGCTACCGAGATGAACTCGCGCCTATCCGACGAGGACGTCTGCGCTCTTTGCGAGCAAACTCCCCTTGGGCGTGTCGGCACTCCTTGTGAGGTAGCCGAGCTTGCGTATTTCCTTGCCTCGGACAAGGCAGGCTTTATCACAGGACAGACCATAGGAATAGACGGCGGATTTGCGATATAAGCAGTAGCTCCTGTCTCAGTAGAGACAGGAGCTACTATTCTTTTGTTCTCACCCTTAGCAGTACAGCAAGCGCTATTGGAGAAAGCATCATTCCGAGAGCGCCGAAAAGGCGAAAGCCTATAAACATTGCCATAAGTGAGGCAAGTGGGTGCAATCCAAGCCCTTTACCAAGCACGTATGGCTCTGCTATCTGCCGCACAGCAGTTATAATAACGTAGAGCACGATAAGACCAAAACCGAGAAAATACTGCCCGTTTATTATGGAAACAACTCCCCAAGGTATGAGCACAGTGCCCGCGCCGAGTACGGGCAATACGTCGACCGCGGCGATTATCAGCGCCCACAGCCACGCATACGACGGGCATAATATAAAAAGCCCTATGAGTGCCTCCGCGAAGGTTATAAGAAACAGCACCGAATAGCCTTTAAGATAAGCGAAAGCCACACTTAGCGCTCCGCTTTTTATTTTTTTCAGCCTATCGCTTGCGCTCACGGGCAATAGTCCGAGCAAAAATGACGATATGCGTCCAAAATCCACACTCATATAATAGCAGGAAATAAGTGTCAGGATACCGCTGATCACAGCCGACGGAGTCGATCTCACGAGTCGTGACATCACACCGCTCAACGCCGTCGCGAACGAAGAAAGCGCGCTCGAAATTATGGGCTCTAAGCGTGTACTCGCGTACTCCTCGGTAAGAGACGCGAGTGACGAGGTCAGCTTTATATTCTCAAGCATTTGTAGCGCTCGCTCGACAAAGCTGAGCCTATCCTCAAAGGACGCGCTCAAAAGTGTTCTTACCTCCGCGAGCAGTTGCTTGCAGGCATAAAAAACAGCGAAGCCTGTCAATAATAAAATGAGTGTCAGTAAGGCAACGGCAACAGCTCCTTGAGGCAATCTTGTCTTCTTGGATATCTTTCCCGCCGTGTAATGCACCGCCGCCGACAGGCAAAAGGCAACGAGCACCGGCGCGGCGGCAAAAAGCAGATATTTTACGGCAAAATACGCGCCTATTATATATATACAATAGCAAAACAGTCTCCCCGCCCTTTGTTGCCAATCCAATCGCTCTCCCATATATTCCCTCCGTCCTTTTTTTAAGTCTATGAATCTCACCCCGCACAATATTTCCGATACCGTCAAAAGCCTTGACAAGTATGCGTTTTTTTGTTATAATTACGAGAGTAATATTACACGCTCTAAGGAGAGAAAAATGAAAAAATTTATTTGTCTTGTTATCGCACTGCTTATGATAACGCTCGTTTTCGCATCTTGCGCTGACGGCGACAATGGCAACGTGCCTACAGGTGATACGAACTCAGATCACGTAGCGCCAAAATATGACGATATAGACCGCTCCGAGATATCCTCCCTTGAGGGAGTTACACCGTCGGACACAGAGACGGATTACGTTCTCATAGACGTCAAGAGCTACGGCAAGATAGTCGTAAGACTTTATCCCGACGTTGCTCCCGCGACAGTCGCCAACTTCAAAAAGCTGGTCTCAGAGGGCTTCTATGACGGTCTTATATTCCACCGCGTTATCAAAGGCTTTATGGTACAGGGCGGAGACCCCGAGAGTACGGGAAGCGGCGGCTCTGATACTCCTATAAGGGGAG
>JAZSNX010000004.1:0-6886 GCA_045536665.1 Eubacteriales bacterium | reverse complement strand
GACCGCTTGGCCTCCGACTTAGCTGGGGGTGGTTCTTGACCTGCATATTTACGAATTTCTCCGCAAGCGGCATAAGATCGGGGTCTTTGTGGCGGCAGGTCGCCGGCAGACGCAGCCAATCGCGCGGAATATCGAATTTCTTTGTGGATATAGTAGTTCTCGCGTAGAGTATTCCCGCGCTTTTCAGTACGGCAACGACCTCGTCTGAAAACGTACCCATAGGATACGCCATTCCGCGTATCACCGTGCCGAATATCTCCTCAAGAGCGACTCTGTCGTCGATTATCTCCTTTGCTACGGTAGCCGTGGGGAGAGACTCAAGCCAAGGGTGAGTGCTTGAGTGGACAGCCACCTCGTGACCGCTGTCCTTGTAAAGCGCAAGCACGCGGCTCTTGGAGAGTCGGCGCTGGGGAGCACCGGGGGCATAGACCTTATCTTCTCTTGCGATGCAGGAGCTGTTTATGTTGAAGGTGCATTTAAGCCCGTTTTTATCGAGTATCTCCATCAGCTTTATATCCTGCTCAACTCCGTCATCGTAGCTGAGTGTGAGAGCCTTTGCCTTGCCCTCGGGAAATCTCAAAAACGCAATATTCATAGTGCTTCTCCTTTAAGGTATTATTCGTCTCCGCCAAGGTTGCCGTCCATTACGCGGCGCATATATTCGTCCATAGTGATGAGCACCTGACGCGGCTTGTTTCCGTCCTGCGCGCTTACGTAGCCCATCTGCTCCATAGTGTCGATTATCTTAGCGGCTCTGCCGTAGCCAACGCCAAGACGTCTCTGCATAAGCGAGGTGGATATCTTGCCTGTCTCGATAGCCAGCTTGACGGCGTCTCTGAACTTGGTATCTCCGCCTTCGACCTCGGGCATATCCTCGACGTTCGCCTGAGCGGCGCCCTTCTTGCCCATTCCGCACTTCGCGGCTTCTTCCTCGATGTGGTGCATAAACTCCTCGTTGTACTTCGCCTTGCCGTTGTTCTCACTTATAAAGTTTACTATTTTTTCAACCTCACCGTCGCTGACGAACGCGCCTTGAACACGAACGGGCTTTGAAGAGCCTACGGGAGAGAACAGCATATCGCCTCGTCCTATGAGGTTTTCTGCTCCCGCAACGTCGATGATGGTACGTGAGTCTACCTGAGAGGTGACCGTACAAGCGATACGAGAGGGCACGTTTGCCTTGATAAGACCCGTGATAACGTCAACAGACGGACGCTGTGTACCGAGAATTACGTGAATACCCGCCGCACGAGCCTTCTGCGCGAGACGGCAGATAGAGGTCTCGACCTCGTCACGCGCCGTCATCATAAGGTCGGCGAGCTCGTCGATAATGATGACCATATGAGGCATATATTCCTTTTCGGGGTCGTTCTCGGTGACGGCGTTGTAGCTTGCTATGTCACGCACTCCGACCGACTCTATAAGCTCAAAGCGGCGCTCCATCTCGGCAACCGCGGACGCAAGCGCTCCTGCCGCCTTCTTAGGCTCACTGACGATAGGGCAGTAGAGGTGAGGAATGCTCTTATACATATTGAACTCAACCTTTTTGGGGTCGATAAGTATGAGCTTTACGTCCTCGGGCTTTGCCTTGTAAAGTATACTGATTATGATGCAGTTGATACAAATTGATTTACCCGAGCCTGTTGTACCCGCGATAAGCAGGTGGGGCATCTTGGATATATCGAAGTATATGGGGTTTCCGCCAACGTCCATACCAAGGCTTGCCGTCAGACGGCTCTTTGCCTCGAAGAACTTCTGGTTTTCTATAAGGTCACGCAGATAGACTGTTGCTCTTGTCTTGTTGGGCACTTCGATACCGACCGCCGCCTTGTTGGGTATAGGCGCTTCTATACGCACGCCCGTTGTAGCGAGGTTGAGCGCGATGTCGTCAACGAGGTTTGCGATGGAGCGCACACGTGTGCCGACCTCAGGCTTGAGCTCATAGCGAGTTATCGTAGGTCCGCGTGAGTAAGTGACCTCCTTGATGCCCACTCTGAAGCTTTTAAGTGTTTCGACGAGCACCCTCGCATTGCTCTGAAGCTCCTCGGAATAGTCGTTCTCAACCGTATCCTTGTTCTCCGCGAGCAGATCGTAGGGCGGGAATACGTAAGGAGTGATTATTTCGGGCTCAGGCTCGGGCTCAGCCCCCTCATCGGGAGCTACCGCGGCGGTATCGCCGAGTATATCGTCATTTTCCATTTGCTTAAGATCAAGAGGGATAAGCTCGGGCTCTTCCATTTGCTCAAAATCAAGTATAGGCTCAGGCTCGGAAGCTTTTTTGGAGGGAGAGCTTGATGACTTGGGAGCGCAAACTCCGAGATCCTTGAATATATCGTCAAGACTGCTGAATTCGTTCTTATCAAATGACGGGTCTCCGCCAAAGTCAAGCGAAGCCTCGTTTTCCGCCTCACTGACTTGCGGCTTTTTGACAGGCTCCCATTCACGCTCGGCAGGTCCTATGTGTACCTCGGGCTCGGGCGCTATCTTGCTTGCCACCTTGGGGTCTATGGGAGTGAGCTCAACGTCCTCGTAATCGTTGTCGCTCATAAGCTCGTCCACGGACATTGTGCTCTTGGAATTGTCCTGCTTCTGCGCGGGCGCTTGACGGATCTCTTTTCTGTGCTTTGCCATAGGAGCGGCTACGGGAGTGTACTTTTCCGAGTCCTCTTCGTCCTCGTCGTCATCTTGCTCAAGAGCCGCCGCTTTTTTGAGCTCCACACTCTGCTCGTGCTTTTCACGTATCATATTGATTATTCGGTTGGGAGTAAGTCCGACCGCGAGTATCGCGAAAATAACGATGAGAAATATCACTATTATAGAGGATATCAGCTCCTTGAAGCAGAATATGAACAAGAACGAGATGCTTCCGCCTATGAGACCGCCGCCGTGTCCGTCAATACCGTCCACCCAGAAGTCCATCGCTTCAAATGTATCCTGTCCCGCAAAAATTCCGATAAGCGCGGAAAGGAAGATGAGAATGAGTGCGGACATAACGGTTATAAGCACGAGATCGCGCTTTTCGTCGTATTTGTCCTCTTCATCGCCTCTCTTGCCTGACCATTTCGCGTTGAATACACACCATCTTATGCCAACGTATCCGAGCACCAGCGGCAGGATAAACGCGCCAATGCCGAACAGGGCGCAGACGAACGCCTGAATGTAGTAGCCGACGACACCTACACCGTCGTCAATATCAAGCATATGCACAGTTACGAAGCATATAGCGAGTATGAGCGCAAGCAGAACGGTAACGTAGGGGATTATGTATACGAGTACCGAAGAGCCGCTCTTTTTTCTTCTTTTGGTCTTCGGTGTCTTTATGCCCGCCTCTTGGGCAAGGCTTCTTGCCGTGGTTTTCGCGGCGCTCTTCGCCGCTTTTTTTGCCACCTTTTTCATTTTACCGCTCTTTTTAGGTGTCGTTTTTTTGGTTGCCATATGCATCTCTCCTTTTTTTACGTCTTTATGATTAAGCGTCTCCTTTATAGGAAATGCTAATAGATACAAATATACATAATAATTATACCATACTTTTTATATCCTTTCAAGGATTTTGAAAATTTTTTTGACTAAAAATGGGGGTCGAAATGAAGTATATAAAAGATGTCAAGGGCGCGCCTGCGAAGCTTTTGCTCGCGGGACTTGCCGCTGGCGTGGTGAACGGACTTTTGGGGGCGGGCGGCGGAATAATAACCGTCTTTGCTCTCGGCAAGATATATAAGGAAAGAATGAGCGATAAAAACGACGTGTTCGCGCACGCCCTGTGCGTTATGCTTCCGTTGTCGTTGCTTTCCTGCGTTATATATTTTACAAGAGGCAGCTTCAGCACAGAGGGCTTTGGAGCGTTCGTGCTTCCCGCGGTGCTTGGGGGAGCTGTGGGTGGAGCGCTGCTCGATAAGCTTCGCGCCGATATGCTGCGCAGGCTGTTCTCGGCTCTCGTTATTATTTCGGGAATACTTCTTATAGTGAGGTGAGCTATGGCTGTAAATATGGTAGCGGCGTTTCTTATTGCGCTTTTGTCGGGACTTGGGATAGGGGGAGGCGGACTTTTCACCGTTTATCTTACGCTCGTGTCGGATATTCCGCAGCTTATGGCGCAAGGACTCAATCTGCTGTTCTTTCTTTTTTCGTCGGGCGCGTCTGTCACGCTTCGGCTGTTTAAGCAAAAAATAATGTTTACCGCCGTCGGTATCATGATAGCCTCAGGAGTGGTAGGTGTGCTTATCGGAACGCTCCTGTCAGGCATCATAGACGGGGAATATCTCAGACGCATATTCGGAGTGATGCTGATATCGGGCGGAATACTCTCGCTTGGACAGTCACTTTCCAAAAAATATTCCGAGAATTTATCGACGCCTTGCGAAAAAACACCCACAAAAAGCGCCTCTAACGACAAAAACGGTAGCAAATAAAGCCGCAAAAGAGGACTTTAGAGGCTTGTATGACGAACGCTTTTTTTAATATATAAAAGGCGAGAGCTTTTTTCGACAAAGCTCTCGCCGTCTTTTTGGTAAACTAAACTCACGCTTAGCGAAAGGAAGTTGATGATATGGATACCAAAATTCAGGATATTAAAAAAAGGGGCACGTATTCAGGCAATTTAACTGTAAGGCAGATATGTACGGCGCTTATGTATCTCGCGCTTGGAGCGATCATGGGACGAGCCGAGCTGCCGTTTGGCGCTATGCCCTTTGGGCTCGCGCTGTTTTGCTCCGCCTCGACTTACGCGCTTGCCGCCTTGGGCGGCACTCTGCTGTCGGTCGTAGGAATGAGCGAGGCTATACCGCTTTTGTGCGCTTATGCCGTTGCCGCTCTTTTGCGGCTGATCTTTTCGCTTGCCACTCGTGAGAACAGGCAAGGGCAGAGCGGCTTTTTTGAGCGTATCTTCTGTGAGCCTTTTTTTCTGAGGGCGATAGCCGCGGGCATAGCCGCCTTCGCGCTTGGCGCTTACCGTTTGGCGATAGGCGGATTTTTGTACTACGACTTGTTCGGTATGCTCGTAACGCTGGGTGTCGCGATCCTCGGAACGCTTGCGCTTTCTCCTCTTTCACGCGCGGGTGGAGCAAATGGCTCGTCAGTTAAGCGCTTTTTTTGGTATGCGGGCTACGTGGCGCTTTGCGCGGCTGCTGTGTTCTCGCTCAGAGGATACTCGCCGTACGGAGTTTCTCTGTCGGCGCTTGCGTGTATGCTTTTGACTCTTTACACGACTAAAAGGCGAGGAGTGTCTCTCGGTGTCCTTGTGGGTATGACCTCAGGACTTTGTGTGTCCGTCGTGTACGCGCCGCTGTTTATTTTCGCGTCGGTTTGCTATGGACTTCTTTCGTCGGTGTCAGCCACTCTCGGTTGCTTTTCGGCGTTTGCGGCTGGTATTGCCTGGGGCGTTTATATGAATGGAATATCGGCGTTTTTGTCTTTGTTTTCAGCGCTTATGAGCGCGACTCTTTTGTTTCTTGTGGCAGACAGGCTGTTTTTGTCGGGAGAGCGAACGCATAAAAACGCGGAGAGCCGAGCCGAGGCGAGTCCTGAGGCAGAGTCGGTGGCGGTGCTTGACGGCTCGGAGATAGCTGTCGCGAGATTTGACGACAGCGCTCGCCGAATAAAGGAGCTATGTATGTCGTTATCCTCGCTGTCCGAGAGCTTGCTTGGAGAGACGGACGGGGAAGAGAGAATCGACGATGGCTCGCGGCGAGGCAAGTCGGTGCTATTCGCCGAGATAGGAGAAGAGGGAGTAGTCGTCAAAAAAAGCGGCGTAAAGACTAATGGCAAGCCTCGTAAGGGCAAGCAGCGCAGTTATGCGATAGAGGAGCTTGCGGACATATCGCCGCTTTCAGCCGAAGGCGGGAAAAAAGAGAGCTTTGCTCTTGACCTTGCCGCCATATCCGACTACATTGCGGATATTATGGTGGGAAATGACAGCGATTATCAGCCCGACGAGAGCCTTGCCGCGGAGATAAGCTCGGCTCTCAAGCAAGGCTTTAAGGAAAGCTCTTTTCGTGTTGGCGTGTTTGGTGGACACAGGCGGCGCATACTTATATGCTGTGACGACATCTCAAGGCTTCGCGCCGATATCGGAAGGATAGAGAGATATATATGCAAACGGTTTGATATGGCGCTTGAGGCGCGTGAGCCCTTTGAGCTGGGGGGCAGGGCATATGCTGTGCTCGAGAGACGGGCTGTGCTTGGCGTAAGCTTTGCGCAAAGAAAAAGAAGCGCTTCTGGGCAAACGCTTTGCGGCGACAGCGTCGGTACGGTCACGGACGAAGGCGGCGGCAGAGCCTATGCCTTTATCAGTGACGGTATGGGAAGTGGAAGGGAAGCGGCGCGCGCCTCGCAAATATGCACGACGTTTTTAGATAAGCTTTTGCCAATAAATGAGGGAAGCGTAGAGAGCGTGCGAAGCACGCTTGGCGTGATTAACAGCTTTATAAGGCGTCAGAACGGAAGCAGCGCAAAAGAATGCTCGGCAACGGTGGATCTCGGCGTATTTGACCTTATTGAGGGTAGGGTGAGCTTTTACAAGAGCGGCGCAGCGCCTACCTTTGTTTTCAGGGACGGCTCGCTATTCAAGCTGAGAACGAGAAGCGTGCCGATAGGCATCATACAAGAGCCCGATTTTGGCAGAGCTAATATGGAGCTTTTGCCGGGCGACGTGCTTGTGATGGTAAGTGACGGAGTGACAGATGGCAGAGAGGAGAGCCCCGAGCTTTTTGAGCTATTGCGCTCGAGGCTTATGACGCATAGCGCCGAGCAGCTCGCCGACGCTGTGATAGAGTACGCGGAAAGAATAGGCTGCACGGACGACGTATCTGTTATAGTCGCAAAAATAGACGACCTACTTTTCTTTTGAAAAAGAAAAGTAGGCAAAAGAAAACACTGGCACAGAGATAAT
>JAZSNX010000051.1:0-16902 GCA_045536665.1 Eubacteriales bacterium | reverse complement strand
CACCGTCCCGGTTATGACGCTGACTATTTCCGCAGAAGTGATAACCACGTTTTTGTTGGTCTTCGCCAGACGTTTACCAAGCTGCGTGAGGCGGGCAAGCTCCCCGTAGAGAGAGAAACGCTCATCTACATCAAGAGCCTTAACCCCGGTGAGGTTTTCGTAAACTCTACGAGAATGCTCAATACCGACGCTACGGATATCCTCTCTCTTACTAAGGCAGAGCTTGACGGTCAGCTTCAGACACGCGAGCTTACCGAGATGCTCAGAGAGAACGTACCCGGCTTCGAGAACTGCTTTGTTTCCGCTATTCAGCCGTCTATCGGTGTTCGCGAGACAAGACGCTTCTCGGGTATCTACAAGCTTACGGCTGACGAGATATGCGCAAGCACGATAAACGATCAGACTATCGCTCTGGGCGCGTATAAGATAGATATCCACTCGGGAACAGACCGCACGACAATATTCAAGTCGGTCAAAGCTCCGTTCGGAATACCCTACGGTGTACTTGTCAGCAACGAGATATCCAACCTTATGTTCGCGGGAAGAAACGTATCCTGCGACAACGAGGTCCTTGCGGCTATCCGTATAATGCCTCAGTGCATGAATATGGGTGAGGCTGCGGGTATCGGCGCGGCTATGGCTATCGAGAACAAGATAGCTCCCGCTGACGTTGACGTTGCAGAGGTCCGCAAGGCGCTTCTCGACGGCGGCGCTATCCTCTCTATGGATCAGGTCTATATCCATCCCGAGGACAGACAGGGCTAATAGATAGAAGTCTTAATTTACCTATAAAAATAGCAAGAGCAGCAGGATATTTTCCTGCTGCTCTTGCTATTTTGTTATTTAGCCTTTCTTTTGCCATTTGGCTTTTTGGGGGTAGACCTTTTCGCTTTAGAGCTACGTGCCGTTTTTTCGTGCTCGTGATACGGAGCTTTTTTTGTGTTCTTTGCCCCCTGCTTATCGTTTCTGCCAAAATTTTGCCTTTCGGGACGAACGAGACATTCCTCGCCGTAGCCGATAAGGTCCTCACGGCCAAGCTTTATAAGAGCCTCGCGCACAAGCGGCGCGTTCTGAGGACGGTTGTACTGCAAAAGCGCGCGCTGAAGCTGCTTTTCGTGATAGTCGGTGGCAACGTAAACACGCTTCATAGTAAGTGGGTCAAGACCTGTCTTGAACATTACCGTGGACGCAGTTCCGGGTGTCGGATAGTAGTCCTGCACCTGCTCGGGAGCGTAATGGTCTCGCTTGAGACACAGCGCAAGCTCGAGCGCGTCGGAAAGCGTTGAGCCGGGGTGACTGGACATAAGATAGGGAACGAGATACTGCTCCTTACCCGCTTCCTTTGTGAGCTTGAAGTATTTTGCTCTGAAGCTCTGATATACGGAGAAATCGGGCTTTCCCATACAGCGCAGTACCGAGGACGAGCAATGCTCGGGCGCTACCTTAAGCTGACCGCTGACGTTGTCACGCACGAGCTTACGGAAGAACGTATCGTCCTTGTCGTGCATAAGATAGTCAAATCGAATGCCCGACCTTATGAATACCTTTTTTACTTTAGGAAGCTTTTCTATCTCCTCAATAAGCTTTACGTATTCCGAGTGGTCGGCTAAAAGATTTTTGCAGGGAGTTGGGGATAGGCACTTTCTTGACGAGCAAACGCCGTCACGGAGCTGTTTTTCACAGGCGGGATAGCGGAAGTTAGCGGTAGGACCGCCAACGTCGTGTATATATCCCTTGAAGTCGGGTAGCTCGGTTATCTTCTTCGCCTCGGCAAGCACGCTCTCTATGCTTCGTGAGCGCACGGTACGTCCCTGATGAAAGGCAAGCGCGCAGAAGTTACACGCGCCGAAGCAGCCTCTGTTATGCGTGATGGAGAATTTCACCTCGGAGATAGCGGGAACACCGCCGTCTTTTTCATATATGGGGTGATAGTCCCTCATATACGGCAGGGAATAGACCCTGTCGAGCTCCTCTCTCTCAAGCGGCGGCATCGGGGGATTCTGAACGAGTATCTTCGAGTCGTATCTCTCAACTATTGCTTTGCCGCTTATGGCGTCCTGATTTTTATACTGCACACCGAACGCCTCGGCGTATTTTCTATCGCTCTGCTTAAGCTCGTTGTAGTCAAACTCCGCCGCTACGGGGAAGTGGAGCTTGTCCTCGGGAGAGGTGAGGTAGGCTGTGCCCCTGACGTCGTGTATCTTTTTGACCGGCACACCCTTATCAAGAAGCTTTGCTATACGTATAAGTATATTTTCACCCATACCGTAGGCGAGTATATCGGCACGGCTGTCGACGAGTATCGAGCGGCGTATGCTGTCAGACCAATAGTCATAGTGAGCAAAGCGGGGCAGAGACGCCTCAAGACCGCCTATGATTATCGGAACGTCGCCATAAGCCTCTCGTATGCGATTGCAATAGACGATAGTTGCCCTATCGGGGCGAAGCCCCGCCTTGCCGCCGGCGGAGTAGTAATCGTAGGTGCGTTTTTTCTTTGCGGCAGTGTAGTGCGCCACCATAGAGTCGATATTTCCAGCTGTTACGAGAAAGCCAAGCCGCGGCTTGCCAAACTCACGAAATGCGCCACAGCTTTTGTAATCGGGCTGTGCGAGTATAGCTACCCGAAACCCCTCCGCTTCAAGCACTCTTGAGATTATCGACACGCCAAAGCTGGGGTGATCCACGTAGGCGTCACCCGTGACGTAAACGAAATCGGGTCTTGACCACCCAAGCTCATTCATATTCTGTTTTGAAATGGGGAGAAACCCTTCGTACATTTTCAACACCAAGCCTTTACTTATAACTTAAGGATATTATAGCATAAAAAGTCTTGTCTTTCAAGTACAAAACCGCTCACTACGTCATTTTTTTGACCTTTTGAGCGGTTTTCGTTGAATTTTCTTAAAGCTTCGCGTTTCTCGTCGTAACGACGTTTGCGCCCGTGCCGAGCACGTTTTCTATAACGATATCGCCGAGCCTTGCGTCAGGACTTACGCGAGCGGCGTTTATCAGCTCCATACACTCAAACAAAAGCTCCTTTGGTATTGCCTTGTCGGTCTTTACGGGAACTACACCGCCGCCCTCAATGACCGCGGTCGTCGTAAGCGTTCTCATAGGAGCGGTGCACTCAGCCTCGGCATATGCCACGCCTCGCTTGCAGGTAGCGCCGTCTACACGGAGCACCTTTTTGCCATCAAGCTCGACCCCCAGCTGACAGCCCTTGGGACAAACAATACACGTCAATTCTCTTATCATTTTGTCACCCTCCTTATTCTATGCTGAACTCAAGCGTTTCGCTTGTGACGTTCTCTATCATTTCTTTTGTAAGCGTAACCGTCTCCATCTCACCGGGAGCAACCTTTTGCTTTCTCTTGTTTATCAGCACCTTGTCACCGTCACGTACCACTATCCTTATGTCACGGTAAACGTCGGCTACACGGAAATAAACGGTAACGCTTTGATTTGCCGTTATTCTCTGCGGAACGGTGTATCGTATCTTACCGTCAGTAGCAAGAGAAATGCTCCTGTCGGCAGAAATATTGCCCTTTATATACTCAGCCGCGGCTTTACCCGCAATGTCCGCTTCCTCTGAAACGTAGTCAACAAGGTCGTGGACGTGAAGCACGTTTCCGCAAGCAAATACTCCCTCAAGCTCCGTTCCTCTGTTCTGGTCGACCACAGCTCCGCCCGTTATACGGTCAAGTCCGATGTTCGCGCTCTTGGTAAGCTCATTTTCGGGGAGAAGTCCTACGGACAAAAGAAGCGTGTCGCATTCGATATACTGCCTTGTTTCGGCGATAGGACGGCGGCGCTCGTCGACCTTTGCGATAGTCACGCCCGTCACTCTTTCCTTGCCGTGTATCTCGACTACGGTGTGGCTGAGCATAAGCGGGATAGAGAAGTCGTTGAGGCACTGCTCGATGTTTCTCGCGAGTCCTCCCGAATAAGGCATAAGCTCACAAACGGCCTTGACCTCCGCTCCCTCAAGAGTCATTCTTCTCGCCATAATAAGTCCTATATCGCCCGAGCCGAGAATGACTACCTTTTTACCGGGCATATAACCGTCCATATTGACAAAGCGCTGTGCTGTTCCCGCCGTGAAGATGCCCGCAGGTCGTGTGCCCGCGATATTGAGCGCTCCCTTGGGACGCTCACGGCAGCCCATAGCGAGTATCACAGCCTTTGCGTCGATCGTGAACAAGCCGTCCTCTCCGTTTATAGCGGTGACTGTCTTGTCGGGCGTTATGTCAAGCACCATAGTGCCAAGCTTGACGGGGATATTTCTCTCTCGTACCTCGACCTCATATCTGTAAGCGTACTCAGGACCGGTGAGCTCCTCGCCGAAGCGGTGGAGTCCGAAGCCATTGTGTATGCATTGGCGCAAAATTCCGCCGAGGCTCTTATCTCTCTCAAGTATAACAATGTCGCGAATGCCAGCGCCGTACGCAGCTACCGCCGCGCTCATTCCCGCAGGGCCGCCGCCTATTATTACAAGCTCCTTGCTTATCGTTGCCATATCATCTGTCCCCCTTTGTCTTGCCGTAATTTATTATAGAGCCCTTGCCGAACTTGGTAACGCTCTCAAAGGGAATGCCTCTCTCACGAGCGATGAGCTCTACGACGATAGGCGAGCAGAAGCTCCCTGACATCTTCCCATTCCGCTTCTCGTTCTGCGTTTTACGCCGTCGACATCTCTTGCGGCGGGATTTACAGTGAGCGCCTCGACGACCTCACCCTCGGTTATTCCCTCACAACGGCAGACGATGCGTCCGTAAGCAGGATCATTCTTTATGATATCGTTCTTTTCTTCCATGGAAAGCTCTCTGTAGTAGTGCAAAGGTCTGCGGCACTCAGCAAAGTTTGCCTTTTTATTTGCGAGCGCTCCCTTGTCTAACAGCAGCTGACAAACGTACTCGGCAATAGCGGGAGCAGAGGAAAGTCCGGGGCTTTCTATACCGCCAAGCGTGACTATTCCGTCTCTCTCCTTTATAATGAAGTCGCCAACACTGCCTGTCGCGCGGAGTCCGCAGAATGAGGTAATGACCTTGCCAAACGGAATATTTGCTACGTTGTCGCTCGCCTTCGCAAATATAGTGGCAAAGCCCTCGGCTGTGGTAGAGGTATCTTCCTTATCGTCTATATCCGTAGCCGTAGGTCCGAGCAAAAGGTTGCCGTCAACGGTGGGGGATACGAGAATTCCTTTGCCCATCTTGGTGGGGGTGTGGAATATAGTTCTTGTGGTGAAGCCGCCGACCTCCTTGTCAAGCAGCATATACTCGCCTCGGCGTGGCTTAACGGTAAAGTCAGCGTCGCCTGTCATAGCGGCGATCTTGTCGGAGTAGACGCCCGCGCTGTTGATAACGTATTTTGCGCTGACCTCTCTGCCGTCAGACGCCTTGACGGTGTACGCACCCTTGTTGCCCTCGATAGCGCAAACTTCAAAGTCGAGCAGCAGCTCCGCGCCGTTATCCATAGCGTTGCCAACTGACGCGATACAGAGCTCGTAGGGGCAGACGATAGCGCCGCTCTTTGCCAGCAGAGCGACAGTAAGCTCGGGATTAAGATTAGGCTCGAGTGTATGGAGCTCGTCCCTTTCAATGATAGACAGCCCCTTAACGCCGTTTGCCAAGCCTCTCTTATATATAGCCTCGACCTCGGCTCTTTCGTTCTCAAAGCCGACAACAAGAGATTGGTTGTTCTTATACTTAACGCCAAGCTCTCTGCACACTTTTTCCATCATCTGCGAGCCTCTTACGTTCATTCGCGCCTTCATAGAGCCCTCTGCCGCGTCAAAGCCCGCGTGAACTATTGCGCTGTTTGCGCGTGTCGCTCCCATCGCGACGTCGCTTTCCTTGTCGAGAATACAAAGCTTGATGTCGTACCTTGCGAGCTCTCTGGCGACCATTCCGCCGACAACGCCTGCGCCTATTATGACTATGTCATACATAATTATTTTCTCCTTTTCTAAATTTTAGCACAAAAAAAGACGCACTAAAACACGGAACTCTTTATTCCGTATTTAAATGCATCTCCAAATCTCTGTGCAAATATTCACTTTACGGATAAAATTATATCACTTTGTATGTTTTTTGTCAAGTGCTTTTTAATAATAAGAAAAATAAAGTGAGCACGAACAAAACGTTCGTGCTCTTTTATGCTCCTACTTCTGCTTTTTTATTCCAAAAAATTTTCTTAATAGAGGAGAAATTAAGGTTGGGGAGTGAACGAGCACTATTTTCATACAAAGCCTCCTTTATCGGTTTCGCTTTCCAAGTAAAAGAACGCCTGCGGCGATGACCACTATCGCCTCAATAAAGGCAAGGAAATATCCGGGGAGCAGGAAGGAAAGCAATATCCCCGCTCCAAAGCACACGGCGCAAGTGCCTACCAATATCCTCAAATTTGAGCGACACATCTTATTTTACCTCCTTACCGCATAGTGTCTTTGCTTTAAGTATATGCGAAAAAAATGAGATTGTTACATAAATCTCTGAGTTTGACAAATATAAACGGCTGCCGCCTCATATAATTTTGTAGAAAACTTTTGCGAGGTGCTAAAATGGGCTTTTGCGGTATGCTGGACAATAGGACGGGCAGGGTGGATTTTCTGACTCTTAGAAAAATGAGCGGTCTGCATAATTTTGGCTGTGCGTTCATCAATGGGGAATACGGGATAATATGCGACGGAGCTAACAGCATCCTCGGAGACGCGATGCAGCCTATAACGCTGAGCTACAATAACGCTCTGTATACGGCGGCTATAATATGCGATACGTATGACCATAGCGCAGTTACCGCTCAAGGCGTGCTTGAGGGATATGTTGAGGAAGGGGAGAGCTTTATTAGGAGTCTTGATTTTCCGTATGCTCTTGCGCTTTACGACGGAAGGTGCGGTGAGCTGATGCTGTTCAAGAGCGGCAGGGGTGACAAGCCGCTGTTTTACAGTATTATAGACGGAACAGTATGCTTTTCAACGTCTCTACGCTCGCTTTTTCGGTTGTTCGGCGGGTGCGTGAGGATCAGAGAAAGTGTACTTAGGGAGCATATTTTCGGAGAGCTGACGAATATTCCGGATAAGCTATTTTGCGATATAACTCCGCTTCGCTCAGGACAGATGCTTTTGTGCTCCCGACTCTCGGATAGCCTTGTGGACACGACGCTCGGCGCGTGCTCTGATAGCCAATGGAACGCTACGACAGCCGAGACTCTGAGGATTACAGAGGTCGAGGACGTGAGGCATTGCCTTTTGGAGACGTTGTTCTGCTTTGATTATCCCCAGTTTGACTACCTTGTCCCATATCTTATAAGCGCCGCAAAAAATAAAAAGGCAAACGGGAGCGACACACTCACCTTTTTTGACGCCTTCGAGGGTGTCTGCTCGGAATATGCGCATGAGCGTTCGGCTCGCATAGGCGCGTCAATTGGGATAAAGCTTATCGGACTTTTGGCAGAGCGTGAGAAAAAGAACGCTCGCGCGCTGAGGGGTATGGAGAGGGAGCTTGACGGCATACTATCGGAATATCTTGACTCTCCGTCCTGTGTGCTTCATAAATTAGCGGACACCGAAGCAATAAGAGCGCTTGATGATGAAAAAAGCATACCCCTTCGTATTCGCAGAAAAGGTATGCTATGTCAGACAGCTATGTGGTTTGAAGCCTATAACTTAGTGCTTTCAAGCTAAGAGCTATTGGTATGTTGGTTTTGTAAAAGCGGGAGGCGAGACGCCTCCCCTGAATTATTACATATCCGTAGAGTGAGTGCGCCTTATTCATCAGCGCTTTCTATTACGTAGCAAGCGCCCTTACGGACGGCGATGAGCGCGCAATTTCCCGTGACCTCATTTGAGACAGCGAGCGTATCGTTTCTTGTGAGCGTGGCATTCTTGAGCGGGTATTTACAGCCCTCGATATCCACGCCCTTTATTTTTTTATCGACCGGTATTATCGACACGTACTTATATTGGCTTTTAGCGATGAGCGTGCTTGAGGAGTCTATGTATCTTACCCTGTTATGACCGTCAGTAGCGATAGCGTGAACGCGGAGCTCCCACAGCTTTTGGAGAAGTCCGAGATTCGCCATAGTATGGTCAAGTCTGCCGCTAAGTCCACCGATAATGACAATGTCGTCAGCGCCGTTCTCAAGAGCGGTCTTGACGGCAAGCTGAGTGTCCGTGAAATCCTTTTCGGCAGGAACGGTCACGATCTTGACGTTTTCGGGCTTTTGCTCTCCGAGCGAATCAAAATCACCAAGCAGTATATCAACGCTCTCACCAAGAGCCTTAGCGTTTTTGTAACCGCTGTCTGCCGCTATGCAAAGGTCGTCAGACTTCGGATGCTCGGTAATGTTCTGCTTATTTATCTTACCGCCTGTATAAATAAAAGCCTTCATATCAATCCCACTTCTTTCTCGTTTTCAGTATATCGTAAAGCTCGACGTAGCTGTCGTGTCTTGTTTTTGGAATATCTCCGTTTCTTACCGCCTCGATCACGGCGCAGCCTTGCTCCTTTGTGTGAGAGCACTTGGTATAGCGACAGCCGCCGAGATAGGGGCGAAACTCACGCATTGTATCAAAGAGATCGTCAAGCTCAAAGAAATCAAAGCGCTTGAAGTCCAGCATAGAAAAGCCGGGTGTATCGGCTATGTAGCCGCAGTCGGGGGAGGCGCTTATTGGAAAGAGAGTTACCTCTCTTGTGGTGTGCCTTCCTCTCTCTATCTTGCGGCTTATCTCTGAGGTCGAGAGGTCAAGCTCGGGGAAGAGACGGTTAAGAAGTGTGGACTTCCCAATGCCCGACGCTCCCGCGAACGCGGCTATCTTGCCATTCAGGTTTTGTTTTATAAACTCATCTATCGGCTCGACTCCTACGTTGTCCTTGGCGGATAACGAAAAGGTTTGGAAGCCGCATTTTGAGTAGATGCCGTAAAGCTCGTCCGCTTTTTTTTCGTCGAGCTCACGCTTTGTTATTACCACCACAGGCTCGATGCCGTTGTGCTCAGCGATTGAAATAAGCTTGTCAACGGTGGACAGAATAGGCGCGGGCGAAGCCGCCGCCATAGTGACGAAAAGGTAGTCGAGATTAGCGAGCGGCGGACGAATGAGCGCGCTTTTTCTATCGACTATCTCGTCGATAACAAAGCCGCCCTCGCTGTCATTTTGCTTGTCGGAATCCGAGGATATGAGCACGTGATCTCCCGCAAGGGGCGTGAGATTGTTGTGTCTGAGCGCTCCTCTCGCGCGGCAGCGCACGCAGCTTCCCGAAAGAGAAGAATCGTTATCGGTGATGAGCACCGTGTAAAGTCCGCCGACGCCCTTTATTATTTTACCTTTTACAGTTGTCTCCATATATAAATGTTCCTTCTATGAGCTTATGAAAATATCTATTGAATTGATAGCAGAGGTCAGGGGTGTACCCGCAATAGGCGTTTGCGCGACGACCGTGCCCTTTGGAGCTCCGCTTGAGAGCGAATAGACGCTTCCAAGCACCAGCCCGTATTCCGCAAGCTTGGCTCTTGCCTCATCGACCGTCAGCCCGTAAAGATCGGGGGCAGTTCTTTGCGAGTATCCGTTGCCGAGACTCACGGTGACGCTTACCGCGCTTCCTTTTTCTATCTTTGAATAAGGTGAATACTGCTGAGCGACTATACGCCCTTGGGGTTGTGAGGACTCCGCGTAGGTGACATCTCCAAGCACGAGTCCCTTGCTTGCCAGCAGCTCCCGCGCTTGCGCTTCGGTAAGTGAATAGAGATCAGGCACGCTTGCGAGCACAGCTTCCTTGCCTAAGCTTATTCTAAGCACCAAACTCTCGCCGTCAAATACTGTTCCTCCCGATGGCGGAGTGGTGGATATTACCGTTCCTGATGGCACGGACGGGGAGTACTCGTATACCGTGTTTATCGCTACTCCCTCATTTCGCAGAAGCAGAATGGCGTCACGCGCTGACATACCTGAAAGAGGGGCGACGGTGTAATAGCTCTTTCCCGTGCTGACAGTCAGAGAGAGCTTGCATTTTTCATCTCTGCCATAATACTTGCGTATAGTTCCCGCGTTCGGGGTTTGAGAAATTATCTCTCCGCTTGATACCTCATCGCTACTTTTATAGATCAGCTCTACCTCAAAGCGTCCGTCGATAAGGTCTGCCGTGCTGGCATAGTCCTCACCAACAAGAGCGGGGACAGTCAGCTGCTTGTATGGCAATAGATATCCGCCGAACAAAAGCAGCAGCACGCTAATTGCAGAAACAACGGCAACGCATAGCGTTCCGCAGAGCGCGCCCGAAAGAAAAGACACCCATTTTTTGTCGTCCGTTTTTTTTCTTGATAGCTCCGCGAGTCTTTCAAAAAGCATCTGCGCGCGGATACGAACAGCGGCGCAAACTCTTTTTGCGGTTTTTCTCAGGCGGCGTTTTTTTACTTTTTTCGCCTTTTTCGGTACGACCTCGGGTAGCTCACCGACGGCAAACAGGTCGTCAAGTCTGATTTTTTCTTGAGTATAGTGATAGCTCCGCACGGCGGTAAATGGCGTGAGCGCCATGCGCTCACGGCGCTTGGCACGCAAAGCCCCGTGCTTTTTTTGTTTTTTTACTACCTTTATTTTTTTTATACCGTATCTCATAGCTCCGCCTTAACAAAAAATATGTATAGCGAGCGTGAGAAAACGGTTTTAGTCGTTCTTTTGCTCCTCCTCGCGGCGCAGCTGTCCGCAGGATGCGTTTATGTCAGCGCCGAGGCGGCGGCGCACCGTCGCGCGAATGCCTTTTTTTTCAAGCGTTTGGGCAAACTGCTCAACAGTCTTCTTATCCGAGCTTGAAAAGCCTGTTTCGTCAACGGGGTTGACAGGGATAAGATTTACGTGTATGGGCATAGGGTCTCCCACCCCTCGCAAGCGTGAGTTGAGAAGCGCGGCAAGAGCCAGAGCGCCCTGCTTTGTATCGTTTTTGCCTGAAATAAGCGTATATTCAAAGGATATGCGTCTGCCCGTTTTTGCATAATAGCTTTTGCAGGACGCAAGAAGTCTATCGATGTTCCATTTTTTGTTCACGGGCATTATACTGCTTCTTATATCGTCGTCGTATGCGTGAAGCGAGATGGAGAGAGTTATTGGAAGGTCGAGACTCGCAAGCTCGTCTATCTTGTCCGCGAGACCGCAGGTGGAGAGAGAGATGTGACGATAGCCTATATTGAGACCGTCCTCGCAGTTTACAAGCCAGAGAAATCGAACGACGTTTTCATAGTTGTCGAGCGGCTCGCCAATACCCATCATAACGACGTTCGAGATCCGCTCTCCCATATCCTTTTGCGCCGCGATTATCTGACCGAGCATTTCCGAGGGGAGAAGATCGCGTACCTTACCACCGATAGTTGAGGCGCAAAAAGCGCAGCCCATACGGCAACCGACCTGAGACGAGATACATATGGTGTTGCCGTGCTTGTATCTCATAACGACGCTTTCGACAGAATTGCCGTCCGAAAGCCCGAAAAGATACTTGACTGTGCCGTCGATAGCCGATACCAGCTTCTTTCTGACAACGGGCAGGAAATAAACGGCAGACGCTTCAAGCTTTGCCACAAGCGCCTTGCCTATATTCGATATCTCCGAGGGAGCAAGCCCCTTATGCATAGGAGCGAAGAGCTGCTTTGCTCGGTATTTTGGCTCTCCAAGCGACAAAACAAGCTCCTCAAGCTCGTCTGGCAATAATGAGAGCAGGTCTTGCTTTGTGTCTTTCGAATTATCTATGTTCATAGCTGTTTTCCTTTTGTAAGCTTAGCGATAAAAAATCCGTCGGTTGGATACTCATCGGGCAGAAGCGTGATATAGCCTTCATCAACATTGAGCTTTCCTACCGTAAATGGGGTGAGTGAGAACTCGCCGTGGCGTTCAAGAAAGCGGAGCACGTTTTGCTCGTTTTCCTCGGGAAAAACGGTGCAGGTGGAATATACGAGCGTGCCGCCGTCCTTTACGTAACGGCAGGCATTCTCAAGTATAGCCAGCTGAATATCTGGAAGAGAAGCGGACTCGATTGGGTCTTTATATCTCAACTCAGGCTTTTTGGAGAGCACGCCGAAGCCCGAGCAGGGAACATCACAGAGCACTCTGTCGGCATTGCCGAAGTATTGCTCAAGTGGCATTCTGCCGTCCTGCTGTACTACCTCGATGATATTGATACCGAGACGCTCCGCGCTCTTAAGGATAAGCGAGAGCTTGCTTGCGTGCAGGTCAAAGGCGAGTACGCGCCCCTTGTTTTTCATATTTATAGCCGCGCCAAAGCTCTTTGAGCCGGGGCAGGCGCAAATGTCCATAACTGTTTCTCCCTCAAGCGCTCCGAGCACCTCGACACACAGCTGCGACGCCTCATCTTGAACGAAGAAAAGACCGTCGTCAAAGCCGTACAGCTCACGTACAGCGCCCTTTGCGTATATTGCGTGCGGTGAAAGACTCGCTCTGTCGCCGCCGTCAAGGCGTGAGCAGAGCTCGTCCGTTTGTATCTTGAGCGTATTTACTCGCAGAGTAGTCGGAGCTTGTCGGCAGAATGCCTCGAGTATGCTTTCTGTGCGCGTCTCTCCGTAAGAATCAATGAATTTCTCGCAAAGAGGTATCGCAACGGAATATTTGACCGAAAGATATTTTACGAGGTCTGTATGTTTATTTGGAAGAAGCATATCCGCGCCTCTCGTATGAGAGCGCAGGATGGCGTTAACAAAGCCCTTTGTTCGTCTTGAGCATAGGTCTACCGTCTCGTTGATCGCGGCGTGGGGCGGTATCTTATCCATATACGTTAGCTGATATATGCCAAGTCTCAGTACGCAAAGCGTCTGTGCGTCTATCTCGTTGAGAGGACGGCTTGAGAGCTCCGCGATACGGTAGTCGAGTGTCAGACGTCTTTCAATGACGCCATAAAAAAGAGCAGCGGTTAGACGCCTGTCGGCATCGGAAAGCTCGCTCCTCTCAAGTGCCTTGTCCAGAGCAATGTTTGAAAATTGTCGAGTTTTCTCCGCCTTAAGCAGTAGCTCAAGCGCTACTGCTCTGGCGGAGTTGCCTGTAGTCATTGCCATCAATTTCTCCTTGAGCGTCCGCCTGCCAAAATGAGAAGGCGCAAGAGCGTGAGCAGAGAGGTCAGAAGCGCGGCGACATAGGTCATAGCGGCGGCGCTCAATACCTTGCGAGCGCCCGACAGCTCTATCTCGTCAAGCATTTTCGAGTTCTTAAGCGCCTTGAGAGCTCTTGCCGAGGCGTTGAACTCAACAGGTAGCGTGACCAACTGGAACAGCGCTACCGCGGAATACAGAATGATGCCAAAAAACATAAGGTATTGGCTTGCCATTATAAGTCCTATAAAGAACAGGGGCATTGAGAGCATTGAGCCGAATCTTGTTATGGGTATAACGGTGCTTCTGATCTTGATCGGCGCATAGCTCTGCGCATACTGTACGGCGTGACCTGCCTCATGCGCGGCAACTCCGACTGCCGCGGTGCTTGGACTGTCGAAAACGCTGTCGGAAAGTCTTATAACGTTTTCTCTGGGGTCATAGTGGTCGGTCAGGTGTCCGTGAACACGCTCTATCTTTACGTTATGAAGCCCATTGGCGTCAAGGATAGCTCTTGCCGCCGAGTAGCCTGTCAGATGTCTTTTGGTAAATACTTTAGAATATTTTTTATAGGTTGACGATACCTTTATCTGCGCCCACAGCGATATTATCAACGCGGGGAGAATGAGAAGTATCGTGGGGTCGAAATAAAAACCGTATAATCCGAACATTTTTCCTCCGAAAAATAGCAATAAAATAAAGCTCTATTATCTAAGCACGTCCCCTGAAGTTATCTTTCTGCCTCTTACGAAGTCTGCCGCGGTCATTCTCGGCTTGCCCTCGGGGAGCACCTTTAGAATTCTCAGCACACCCTCGCCGCAAGCGACGCATATGCCGTTGTCGGTGGAGATGACCTCTCCCGCAGTGCCGTGAGAGCCGTTCTCGCTTGCCACCTCGGCGGCAACTATCTTGAGCATCTTGCCGTCGGGCGTGTGCGTAAAGGCGAGCGGAATGGGAGAAAGACCTCTGATAAGATCGTGGAGCGTGCGCGCGTCACGATTCCAATCAATAACACAGTCTTCCTTGGTTATCTTGGATGTGTGCGTAGCAAGCGCTTCGTCCTGAGGCTCGGGCACGATACTTCCGTTCTCAAGTCCCTCAAGCGTTTTAACTATGAGAGCCGCTCCACATTCTCCAAGCTTATCGTGTATATTCTCAAAATTGTCGTTTTCCTCAATAACTACGGTATCCTTGAGCAGCATATCGCCCGTGTCAAGTCCTTCCGCCATATACATCGTTGTAATTCCCGTGATCTTTTTGCCGTCAATGATCGCTCTTTGCATAGGAGCAGTTCCTCTGTATTCGGGGAGAAGCGAGCCGTGAACGTTGACACAGCCATACCTTGGATAGTCAAGTACGTTCTTCGGCAGTATCTTACCGTACGCCACAACGACGATAACGTCGGGCGCAAGAGTGTGGAGAAGTGTCTCGAATTCTTCGCCTTTGAGCGTGCTTGGCTGATATACGGGAATGTTATTTTCAAGCGTAAAGATCTTGACAGGCGGGGGAGTGAGCGTATAACCTCTGCCTTTTGGCTTGTCGGGCTGTGTGACTGCGCCGACTATCTCGTGCTCAGTAGCAAAAAGCGCCTTCAGAGAAAACAGCGCGAAGTCGGGCGTGCCCATAAAAAGTATTCTCATAGCGCGCACCTCAATCGTCTATCATCGTAGCGATATCTATATAGAGCTTTCCGTCAAGGTGGTCGAGCTCATGGCAGAACGCCTTTGCGAGAAGTCCCGAGCCTGTGTAGTCAACGACCTCGCCTCGTCTATTCATAGCGCGGACGGTGACGTGCATAGGACGCTTGGTAACTCCCCAGCGACCGGGGACAGAAAGACAACCCTCTTCACTCTCCTGCTCGCCCGAATAAGCGATTATCTTTGGATTGATGAGCTCGAAAAGCCCCTCGTCTGGCGTTTCTATGACCACGACTCTGCGAAGCACGCCCACCTGAGGAGCGGCAAGTCCGACGCCGTCGGCGGCGCGCATAGTATCTATCATATCGTCAAGAAGCGTCAATATTCTGGGGGTTATCTTATCAACGGGGCGACATACCTTTCTGAGCGTTTCGTCGCCTACCTTAAGTATTTTCAGCTTTGCCATAAATTATCTCCTGAATTAAAAAAAGTTACAAATTTGTGGGGTTTATATCGACGGACAGCGAAAGCCCCTTAGCTCCCGAGCCTGAAAAATATTTTAGCACCTCGGAAAGCATCTGGCGCGAGCGCTTGTTTATGCGACACTTTATTACCATTCGCATACGGTATTTACCCTCTACCTTATAGACGGGCGCCTCAAATGGGCCATAAACGACGAGGGGCAGATCTGAATACTCTCCCTTCATTTGCGCGTTTATCTTCTCCGAGAGCAGACTCGATGCCTTAAGCAGCTCCTTTTCATCTGACGATGTCAACGTCAGCAGAGCAATGTCGCAGAAAGGTGGGAAAACGAGAAGCTTACGTATCTTTATCTCACTGTCGTAGAACGCCCTGTAGTCCTGAGCGCAGGCAAGGCGAATGCATTCATTGTCGGGATTATTGGTCTGTATAAGAGCCACACCCTTTTTTCTTGAGCGACCCGCGCGTCCTATGACCTGCGTGAGCATTGCGAAGGTGCGCTCGGCGGCGCGGTAATCGTCGATATACAGCGACGCGTCCGCCAGCAGGACACCGACGAGCGTGACGTCGGGAAAATCGTGTCCTTTGGTTACCATCTGCGTACCGAGAAGTACGTCAGCCTCGTGTCTGCGGAACTTGCCGAGAAGCGTGTCGTACGAGCTTTTAGCGCTCGTTGTGTCGGTGTCCATTCTCAGCACGCGCGCGTCGGGCAACAGGGAAGTAAGCTCCTGCTCGACCCTTTGCGTTCCGTAGCCCATTCTCGAAAGGTGCTCGCCACCGCAGGACGGACAGGTCTCGGGTAGGGGCAGGCGTCTGCCGCACCAATGGCACGCAAGATAGCCCGTATCATACGAGCCCGCGTTGGTGTGATAGGTCATCGAAACACTGCATTCGGGGCATTTTATTGCCTCTCCGCAGCTTCGACAGCTTATAAAGTTGTTGTAGCCTCGCCTGTTTATGAACAGTATAGATTGATCTCCCCGCTTTTTATTATCCACGAGACTCTTACAGAGCTGCCAACCGAGAGGAGAGGTGTTTCCCATTTTGATCTCCTCGCGCATATCGACTATCTCGGTTTCGGGAAGAGTAGCTCCGCCGTAGCGGCTTTTGAGCTCGATAAGCGTATATTTTCCGTCAAGCGCCTTTTTATAGCTCTCGAATGACGGCGTTGCCGACGCGAGTAGCATAAGCGCCTTATTATACGCGCAACGATAGCGCGCCACGTCTCTCGTATGATACTTGGGGTTCATATCGGATTTATACGTGTGCTCCTGCTCCTCGTCTATGATTATGAGACCGAGGTCCGCGACGGGAGCGAACACGGCGGAGCGTGTGCCTATGATAACGTCGGCTCGTCCCTCCTTGATCTTTCTGTGGGTATCGAAGCGCTCACCCGCCGAAAGGCCCGAATGTATGACGGCGACACGATCTCCGTACCTTGAGCAGAATATCCCCAGGGACTGCGGAGTCAGCGCTATCTCGGGTAACAATACTATAACCGAGCGCCCCGTTTTGAGCACGTGGTCGATGAGCTTTATCATAACACTGGTCTTGCCGCTTCCCGTAACTCCGTGAAGCAGAGCTCCGTGCGCCTCGCCCGAGTTGGAAAGCTCAACGAGCTTTTTGAATGCCTCCGTTTGCTCCTCGTTGAGTATTACCTCACCCGCAGGGCGGTCGGTATCGACACGTATCAGAGTCGAGCTCC
>JAZSNX010000117.1:0-6375 GCA_045536665.1 Eubacteriales bacterium | reverse complement strand
ATCAAACTCCTCACGGAGGATGGCGTCGGCTTCACGAAGGGCATGCAGACGGTCGCGGGTAATGGCGCCCAAACAGCGGACACCGAGACCGGGGCCGGAAGTCGGAGGCCAAGCGGTCTTAGGAAGACAAACCAAATGATCAACTCCTTGGCTCACAGAACGACATGGCTACGATCCGACTTATCAAACTCCTCACGGAGGATGGCGTCGGCTTCACGAAGGGCATGCAGACGGTCGCGGGTAATGGCGCCCAAACAGCGGACACCGAGACCGGGGCCGGGGAACGGCTGACGGTAAACCATAGCGTGAGGAAGGCCGAGTGCCTCGCCGACAACTCTTACCTCGTCCTTGAAAAGCAGCTTGATAGGCTCAACGAGCTCAAACTGAAGGTCCTCGGGAAGTCCGCCAACGTTGTGGTGAGACTTGACAGCCTTCTTGCCCTCAGCCTGCTTGACGCTCTCTAAAATGTCGGGATAGATAGTACCCTGAGCAAGGAAGGAGATGCCCTCAAGCTTGCCTGCCTCCTCAGCGAAAACGTTGATAAATTCAGCTCCGATTATCTTTCTCTTTTTCTCAGGCTCACTTACGCCCGCAAGGAGATCGAGGAAACGGTCGGTTGCGTCGATATAGATGAGGTTAGCGTCAAGAGCCTTACCGAATATCTCAATTACCTGCTCGCTCTCGCCCTTACGCATCAGTCCGTGGTTTACGTGCACGCAAACGAGCTGCTTGCCGATAGCTTTGATAAGAAGCGCCGCAACGACGGAGCTGTCAACACCGCCTGAAAGCGCGAGAAGCACCTTTTTGTCTTCAACCTGAGCGCGCACCTGCGCCACCTGCTCGTCAATAAATGCCTTCGCGAGCTCGGGCGTAGTTATACGCTGCATATCATCGGGTCTTTTATTTGTATCCATTTGATATCCCTCCAACATATTTTTTAATAGAAATATTATATACCTTTTTTTGGCTCTTGTCAAGAAAAATACTTCACCAAATACAATTTTTCTTATTTATACAATTGCCGCTGTGATTTTTTCTAAAAATGCCGAAAAATACACAAACCGTTTTTTGTATACGACCCACCGATAAATCCTAATTTGAATATCATTTTTTTGGCTGTTCTGCGATATTTAAAGAGAACGGATCTCGGGGGCGTATAAAAAATTCAAAATGTCTTGCAAAAAATGTAAATATGGTTTATAATTATGTATACACTCTTGAAATGGAGAAAGATCAATGATATTTTCCGAAAAGTTCACGACCAAATGGCACGATACAGATGCCTTTCGCCGTGTCCGTCCAACGCAGATGCTCGTATATATGCAAGAGGTCTCAAATCATCATATGGCGTCCTGCGGACCGTCTCTCGACGACCTGCGAGACAGGGAGCGCCTTGCGTTTATTCTCAGTAAAATACGAATTAAGCTCTACCGTCCGTTGTACGCCTTTGAGGACATCGAGGTGCAAACGTGGACGTGCGAGGGCAGAGGCTTCGCTATATCGAGGTTTTACAGAATAGTGAGAGGCGACGAGGTGATAGCCGATGCTGACAGCACATGGGCGCTTGTCAATATCGACGATAGGACGCTCGTCCGTCAGGAGGACTTCCGCGTATACAGCTTTGAGAACGAGCCAACGGTGACGATAGACGTGCCGTCTCGCTTCAGGCTTCCGAAGGAGTGCGAGTTGCACAGCGTTGGTACGAGAAAGATAGTGTATTCCGACCTTGACTACAATATGCATATGAACAATACAAAATATCCCGATATGCTCTGCGACTATCTGCCTACCGACGAGATAGGCAGAATAAGCGGAATATTCCTTTCCTACGTTCACGAGGCGGCGTTTGGTGACACGCTTGACGTTATGATGGCGAAGGACGGAAACATAAGATACTTCCGTACAGTGGGTACGCAGTGTCAGACCTGCCTTGAGGCGGAGATAATACTTGACGATTAAGGAGAAAGATATGATAAAGCTTTTGACCCCGAAGATGGGCGAGAACGTAGTGTTGCTTCGAGAGCGACACCTTGAATATATAAAAAATCCTATTGCCGACCCCGAGGCTTCAAAAAAGATAGAATGGCTCAACCTTAAGGCGACAGGGCAGGATATGTCATATCCAAATCCCGTCACGTTCAGCTTCGAGCCCGCAGTTGACGGGGAGATAACGCTCATACGCATAGGCGGCGAGACGAGAACGTACAAGGCTGTCGCGGGTAAGGCACAGATAACCAACTTCTATATTGACGCGGAGTATGAGTGGTACGTGAGCGTGGACGGAGAAAAATCCGAGGTATATAGCTTCCATACCGACGCTCAAGCTCCGAGAATGCTGTACGTTGACGGCATCTCGAACGTCCGTGACATAGGCGGCTTTTATACCGCCGACGGCAAAAAGAGAGTAAAGCAGGGGCTCGTATACCGCACCTCGGAGATGGATACGCACGTTGATATAACCGAGGAGGGCAAGAAGACCTTGCTTGACGAGCTTTGTATGAGGACCGATATCGACATAAGAGGCATAAAGGACGAATACCGCGGACCTGTGCTTGACGAGAGCCGAGTCAAATGGGTAAATTACCCGATGGCGGCATATATAGATATGTTCAACGAAACGCAAATGGAGCTTTACAGGCAGAGCTTTGAGCTTCTTGCTGACGAGAATACTTATCCGCTTATGCTCCATTGTTGGGGCGGTATCGACAGAACGGGATGTTGGCTGTATATCCTTGGCGGTATGCTCGGTGTCGGAAAGGACGACCTTGAGCTCGACTACGAGATGTCGTCGTTCTCCCGTTGGAACAGAAGAAACCGTAACCACCCTCAGTTTGTAGAATTTCTTGAGGCTCTGCATAAGTACGGAGATACGACAAAGGAGGCTTGCGTCGGATTTCTCAAGGCGTGCGGCGTAAGTGAAGAAACTATGGAAAAGATACGAGATATTCTCTTGGAGGAAGCGAAAATGGAATACGTAAAAAGCGAATGGAACGGATATGAGAGACTGGACTTTATGTTTGAAGACAGATGCGCGATAGTTGTTTGTCCGCACGAGCCTACTCCCGACAAAAAATGGCTTTTCAAGACAGAATATTTTGGTGCGTTCCCTCAGTTTGAGCTTGATATGCTTGAGCGTGGCTATTACGTAGCTCATGTTAAGAACATCACACGCTGGTGTCTCCCTGAGGATACCGATGCAAAAGCGAGATTTGCCGATTTTCTTCAGTCCGAGTTTGGATTTAATAAAAAATGCTTTCCCGTAGGAATGAGCTGTGGCGGTATGCAGGCAGTCTACTTTGCGGCAAAATATCCTGAGTACGTCGCCGCGATGTATATTGACGCTCCCGTGCTCAACCTGCTCAGCTGTCCTTGCGGCGTAGGAGTTGCAAGTAATGGAGTTGAGAGACGTTATGAAGAGTTTAATAAGGCAACGGGCTTTACAGTATCCGACATGATAAACTACCGTAATCATCCGATAGACCACGTACACGAGCTGTTGGACGCTAATATTCCTGTGTTCCTTGTATGCGGGGATAGCGATACCATCGTTCCTTATGAGGAGAACGGCAAGCTGCTTGCGGCTATGTACCGTGAGCGAGGCGGTATACTTGAGGAGATACTCAAAAAGGATTGTGACCACCACCCTCATAGCATTGAGGATACGACACCTATACGCGAATTTGTTGAAAAATATTATAAATAATATAAAAAACTCGTCGGTACGTAGTGTCCGACGAGTTTTTAGCATTCGCGTCCCCCATTATATGCCGCATACCCAACTGACAACTAAGGCGATGGCGAGGGATATGAGAGCGCGGGCTAAGTGTGAGATAAAATAGCCTTTAAAGCTTGGTGTGTGTGCGTCCGAGGCGCATATCGACATAGTTTGAAAGTGAACGGAAAGCCCCGACCAGCCAACGGCGAGTGCGCACAGAGGAAAGACGGCAGGGGAGCTCAGCGAGCATATCTTATCAAGACCCGAGGTCAGCTCGAAAAAACAGAACAGCAATGAATGTGCCGTCTCTGAGAGCGGCAAAAAGCCGAGCGACGCCTCAAGCGCGCCGAGAAAAGCCGAGAAAAACACCACGAACGCGCACACCGACAGCATACCGACGGCGGCATCGGATACGGCGCGTGTCAGCGCGCCCGCAAAGGAGAAGCGCTCTTCGGCGTGTACTGCGCTCACCTTTTTTGCGGTGTTGAGCGGAGACGTAAGCTTTAAAAATATACCAACGCAAACGGCGGACAATAGGGATATGGCATAGAGCCATATCCCGTATTTTTTGTCTCCGAGCATAGACGAGCCAACGGTACTGAACAAAAATGCGGGACTTGGCGTGCCGCAAACGCAAAGCACCCGTTGATATTCCTCGACGCTTATCCGCCCCTTCAGGTAAAGCTCAGAGGCGCATTTAGCGCCGAGCGGAAAGCCGCAAAGCCAGCCGAGAAGAAGAGCGCAGGCGCACTCCTCGCTAAGACCTAACAATAGCCTTACGGGCGCTCTGAACGCTCTCGATATAGTTCTCCCAAGTCCGCTTGATACTATGAGCGAGGATATCACCATAAAGGGGAACAGAGAGGGAATAAGCTTCCCGAGGCATAAGGAGATGCCGTCTGTGACCCAAGCGGCAGAGGCGTCTGAGTTCTTAAAGAAAAGCAACGCGACAAACAGACTCATATAGACGTATACGAGTCCTCTTTTGCTAAAGGCTTTATATGTTATTGCTTTCTTGATATGCGTAGAGGTTTGTTTGCCAGTCATTTAAAACGCTCCGAATACATAAAATACAGTAAAGCTCCTGCTAAAGTTTACTGTGGGAGCGGGCGGAATATACGGGGGAGCTTATGAAAAACAAGGGTAAAGAGAATAACGGAAAAGCGAGCTTTAAGGAAAGGCTTTGCCACAGCCTTGATATACAGCCCGACATATTTCCCGGAGAGACGCATATCGAGCTTCGGGGGAGAAGCTCTGTCTGCGTCAAGGGAGCGGGGAGAGTGAGCGTTTATACCGATACCGAGATACGCATAGAGGGCAGAGCGGCAGATATCTGCGTAAGAGGCGAGAGACTTACGTGCTCGGCATATCGCAGAGGATACGCCGAGATAGACGGCAGAATAGAGTCGGTAAGCTTTTGGGAGGACAGAAAATGATGCATCCTCTTTTGTTTTTGGTGGGCTACGCCGTTCTTTCGTTCCCCGAGAGTGAGAGCGTGAGGGTGATAAACGCCTGCGCCGTAGGAGAGATATCCTATTTTGACCTCGGAGTGAGGGAGGGGCGAAGACGGCTTCGTATGTCACTGCTCGGAGCGAAAAGGCTTGCGAGAGCGTGCGCGAGAGAGGGGATAGACGCAAGCGTCGAGTCAAGACACGGCTTACCCGTGTTGCTTCTCAGCTTGGCTCTCCGCCCCGGGATATTGCTCGGCGCGGGACTCGCGGCGGCAGCGATACTTTTTTCGCAGTCAGTCATATGGGACGTGCGGATAGAGGGCAACGAGAGTGTACCGAGCGAGACGATAATAGCGCTCCTTGAGGACTGCGGAGTGACAGTAGGCTCAAAAAAGCGAGAGCTCGACATAGACGCCATAGAGAACAGGGCGCTTATAGCCTCAGACGAGATATCGTGGATAAGTGTCAATATCATAGGCAACGTCGCGAAGGTCGAGGTCAGAGAGGTGGCGGCAGCACCCGAGGACGAGGACTTTGTCGCCTCAAACCTCGTGGCAAAGAGAAACGGAACTGTCGTCGAGCTCTTAGAGGTCAGAGGAAATATTCAGGTGAAGCTCGGCGAGGCGGTGTCAAAGGGACAGCTGCTGGTGGGCGGAATATACGGCTCGGACACCGAGGGCTTCAGACTTGTTCGCTCAAGCGGCAAGGTCATGGCGCTTTGTGAGCATGAGTATAGCATAGATGTGCCGCTCAAATATGAGAAAAAAGAGTATACGGGACGGCGGAAAGTGAAAAAAACGCTTATTTTCTTTAAAAAAGAAGTAAAATTTTTTGGAAACAGTAGAAATTTATACTCAAGTTGTGATACAATAGAGAGGGTGGAGTATCTTGACCTTTTCGGACTCGGAGAGCTCCCCATAGGAATACGGACGGTAGAGTACGTCGAGTACCAAAAAGCCGAGGGGACACTTAGCGAGGAGCAAGCGGCAGAGCAGGCGAATTTCCTGCTTTGGCAGAGGCTTTACGAGGACTCGCCCGACGCGTCTCTTTACTCAAAGAAGCTTGAGGGGCGGATAGAGAACGGTGTATACGTACTTACGGCGCGTATCGAATGCGTTGAGAATATCGCAGACGAGCGCGAGATAGAAGTAGAGATAGAAGGAGCGGTATATGGAAAAGATAACGAGAACTGTGAAAATTGAGAGCTCG
>JAZSNX010000100.1:0-10425 GCA_045536665.1 Eubacteriales bacterium | reverse complement strand
TAGGAACCGGGGTAACGCCGTCATAAAATACACCTTTACCCACGTTGGAATACACAGCACAAAGGCATTTCACCTTAGCCTGAATACCGCTTTCCTCGATTATTTCTCGCAAAACACCCGTTTCCAAATCCTCGCCCTCTTCAATCTGTCCTCCTGTGGTATCATAACCGCGATTGCGAGTTTTAATAATAAGAATATTGCCTTTTTTATCGAAAACGTAACCTGCTGCCGCAACAATATGTGTTGGAAAAGCCATTACTAAATACCTCCCGCATTGTACCTACATCTATTCTTATTTAATTTATCGCCAGTTTCGCTTTTTATTGCAAAGGCATGGAAAAAGCTACCTATCCCTATTCCTCCATATACAAATCGTCATAGTACCAACGCATTGGGTTTTCGTAGATATATTTTGATATAGAATCAAAATCCTGTTTATTTTGAATTACGTGTTCCATAAAAGATTTCTGCCAAATAGGATGTCCAATTTTTTTAGTTACAGCACCCTTAAATTGCTTTACCATCCTATCTACCGTAGGGGCGACCTGTGGTCGCCCGTATTCATCAGCATAAATGAAAGCCATAATATGCAAATGATTAGGCATGATAACGTACGAACACAATGACACCGCATCATATGTTTTGTGCCACCTTTCCAATTCATTCAATACCGTATTTCCAATATCAGACAATGGGAGATTTCGCGGGCGAACACAGTTCGCCCCTACGGAGTACCATTCAAATGTTTTCGGATTTAGGTTGCCATTCCAAAAGTAGTTTTTTCGATTTTCTGTGCATATCGTTATAAAATACGCTCCTGGCATACTATAATCATAATTTTGTAATCTCAGCCGCTTACGCTTTGGAAAATCTTTTTCTCTATTCACTCTCATCACCCTCACCATTATACCACAAAATCGGCAGAGGCGCAATGCCTCTGCCGAAAATTGCAATAAACTCAGATTCGGTTTGTTCTCAAATTACATAAGAGATCTGTAAAGAGCCTTGATATCCTCAACGCTTGTCTCCTTGGGGTTGCCGGGACGGCAAGCATCTGCGTATGCGGACTCGGAGAGGAACTGAACGTCCTCGTCCTTAGCGATAGCCTTAAGATCCGCGGGGATACCTACGTCAGCGGACAGCTTCTTAACAGCGTCAACAGCTGCCTTGCGGTACTCCTCGACAGTCATATTCTCAGTACCCTCAACGCCCATAGCCTTTGCTATGTCACGGTACTTCTCGCCCGTCGCCTCTGCGTTATACTCCATAACGGTGGGAAGCAGGATAGCGTTCGCAACGCCGTGAGGTGTATCATAAAGAGCTCCGAGAGAGTGAGCCATAGAGTGAACTATTCCAAGACCAACGTTGGAGAAGCCCATTCCGGCGATATACTGACCGAGGGCCATTCCGTCTCTTCCCTCTTTCTCGTTCTTAACAGCTCCGCGGAGAGACTTTGCGATGATCTCAATAGCCTTGAGATGGAACATATCTGTCATCTCCCAAGCACCCTTGGTGATATATCCCTCGATAGCGTGTGTGAGCGCGTCCATACCTGTTGCGGCAGTAAGACCTGCGGGCATAGAGCTCATCATGTCGGGGTCAACGACTGCTACTACGGGAATGTCGTGAACGTCA
This sequence comes from Eubacteriales bacterium, assembly GCA_045536665.1. GTDB lineage: Bacteria > Bacillota > Clostridia > Oscillospirales > CAG-272 > HGM12713. Next base: position 8,790 of record JAZSNX010000100.1, on the reverse strand, counting down.
ACGCAAACGAACTTTCTCTGCTTCTGTACGTCAGTAATAACGTAGTTGATGGTAACCTCAGCGGCAGTGCCTGCCGTTGTGGGAACAGCGATTATCGGAACGCAGGGGTTCTTTGTGGGCGCAACGCCCTCAAGGCTGCGAACGTCTTCATACTCGGGGTTAGCGATAATGATACCGATAGCCTTTGCGGTGTCCATAGAAGAACCGCCGCCGATAGCGATGATGTAGTCAGCACCGCTCTTCTTGAAAGCGGCAACGCCTGTCTGAACGTTCTCTATCGTGGGGTTAGCCTTGATGTCGGAATAAATGTCATAAGCGAGAGCAGCTCCGTCAAGAATGCTCGTTACCTTCTGAGCGACACCAAACTTGAGAAGATCGGGGTCTGTGCAAACAAACGCCTTCTTAAAGCCTCTGTTCTTTGCCTCGTTAACTATCTCATTGATAGCGCCCGCGCCGTGATAGGAAGTTTCGTTAAGTACTATACGATTAGCCATTGGAATTATCCTCCATAATTCTAAATATTTGTATATTCATTATACACAATATTCCCCCTCAAGTCAATAGACTTGACAAAAAAATGCCGAATATTTTACAAACGGACGTATCTTTTTTCATTGACATATACACGAGAATAATGTATAATAATTATAATAAATACTGTGGGAGGGGCTATGAAAAGAACAAGCGTTTCAATAAGAATACTTGCCTTTGCGCTCTCCCTTTTTGCGTGCTTGCCACTCTCTGCTTGCTCAGGCTCTAAGAAGAGGCACACCGAGACATATTTTGACTATCTCGACACCTTTTGCACGCTGACTGTGTATTCGTCAGGAAAGGATTTTGAGAGATACTCGGAAATATTCAGCTCCGAGCTTGAGAAATATCACAAAATGCTCGACGCTTACAACACCTACGAGGGTGTGATAAACTTATGCGCGCTCAACAAAAGCGCGGGTGGTGAGCCAACGGCAGTCAGTGACGAGCTTTTCGACTTTCTCGAGAAGTCGGTCTCGCTCTATGAGCTGACGGACGGCTATACGTCCATTACGATGGGGGCGGTGACGTCTGTGTGGAAGCAGGCTATCGAGAATAAAACGCTTCCCGACGAGAGTGAGCTTAACGAGGCGGCAAAGCACACGGATATATCGGCACTTGCCCTCGACACTCAGAGCAAAAGCGTGCGTATCGCCGACGAAAACGCAAGACTCGACGCGGGAGCTCTCGCAAAGGGCTACGTTTCGGACAAGCTGCGAGAGGCATTGATAGATGCAGGCTGCGATAGCTTTCTCATTGACCTCGGCGGTAACCTCAGCGCCCACGGCGAAAAATCGGACGGCAGCGCGTTTACGGGAGCTATCAAAGATCCTTTGACCGACGGTACGCTCACCCAAGCGCTCACGCTGACCGATCGAACTCTCTCTACAAGCGGTTCTTATAACAGAGGCTTTGATAAGGACGGTAAGAGATATCACCACATCATCGACCCATATACCTATGCTCCGCAAAATATATACGTTTCGGTCAGCGTTCTCTGTCCCGACGGTATGACGGCAGACGCGCTGTCGACTGCTTTGTTCTCTATGAGCTATGAGCAAGCAAGCGCTCTTGCGGAAGCGCTCGAGAACACGGAGATAATATGGATATTTGCCGACGGCAGCGTCAAGAGCACGTCGGGAATTACCACAAATTAAGCTCTTTTGGAGGAAAACTTGAAGAAAACGGATATTATACTCCTCGTCGCGATAGTGCTCGTTGCCGCTATCGCGCTCACAGTCACCTATCTTGTGCTCGACGGAAGCGGCGACACGGTAGTCGTCACGGTGGACGGCGAGGAATACGCGAGGCTTCCGCTTAATAAGGATACCGAGCTCACCATAACCTCAGATAATGGCACGAACGTGCTCGTTATCAAGGACGGAAAGGCATTCATCAGCGAGGCTTCTTGCCCCGATAAGATATGCGTGAAAACAGGAAACGCAGATGAGATAAAGAGCATAGTTTGTCTGCCGAATAAGGTCACGGTGAGAGTGGAGAGTGAATGATATGAAAATAAGCGTTAAAAAACTTGCTCTGTGCGGGGTACTCAGCGCGCTTGCACTGGTACTTGGCTATCTTGAGCATCTCGTTCCTCTCCCTATCGGCATATACGGCATAAAGCTGGGGCTGTCCAATCTCGCGGTGATGATCCCACTTTATCTGTTGGGCGCACCTTGGGCGATCGTTATAAACGTCGTAAGGATATTGCTCTCCTCCCTGCTCTTCGGCTCTCCCGTCTCGCTCGCTTACAGTATCGTCGGAGCCGCGCTTTCGATCACCGTTATGTTGGGAATAAAGGCAACCAAAAGATTCAGCGTTGTCGGTGTCAGCATCTGCGGAGGTATCGCGCATAATATAGGGCAAATGATCGTCGCAGTAATACTTGTTGATAATCTCAAAATCGCTTTCTATCTGCCTGTGCTCATAATTTCGGGAGCAATCACAGGCGCGCTTATAGGCATCTGCGCTCTGCCGATAATAAAGAATACTCACATCAAAAAACTTTGCGGCGCACAAGATAAATAACCAAAAGGGAAAGATTTTATGAAAAAAAACGCTAAATTCAGCCGCGCTATCTCAATCGTATTAATATGTCTTATCGTCTATATGGTGATTTTACTAATCAATCTTTTGATAAATCACTTTATCAGTTATACGTTTGTCGATGGTGATATTTTACATTTTGCCGCCTTCTCTTTGTCTCTCAGTATTATTGTGGCAGTTGCGTTTGCGATTTGGCTTTTTAAGGTAATAAAGAAGAACAAAAAACAATCATCATTAAAGGAACGCTTCAAAAACGCGTTGCTAATATCGTTATCAACCTTAACGATATTCTTTTTGTGTATAATGGTGAGCGAAATGAGTGCGGCAAATATGAACTATGTTCTCGACGGCAGTGAGCCTGTGGAATATACCGCTGTGGTTGAAAAGAGGGATTACACGAACTATAGAAAATCAGAGGACACATGTAAGCTACTCGTCAATATTGAAGGAAAACATATTTGGATAGAGGTGGATTTCTCAACTTATTTGGCAGCAGACGCAAACGATATGGTAACTGTCAAAAAATACGAGGGGGCGTTCGGCAAGGCTTATTACAGCGTAGAAAAATAACAAAAAGCAAAAATTTGATATTTTCTGTCAAATGTGTTATATACAATCCATAATACCAATGCTATAATAGGAGTATAGTAATACAAAAATACTTGGAGGTTATTATGCTCGACAAACATTTAATAGCAACCTGCTTTCCCGTTGCCGACCCCGAAAATATAGTGAAGTTCAAGAATTACAGAGTCACCGTGCTCGCAGATCGCCTTTTCAGAATTGAGTGCGATAAGGACGGCATCTTCACCGACGAGGCAACTCAGTCGGTTTGGTTCAGAAATATGCCAAAGCAAAAATTTGCTGTCAGCAAGACCAACGAGTATCTTAAAATAAAGACAGACAAGGCGACTCTCGTCCTTTTTGAAAAGCTTGAGGACAGCTACGTGCTCCTCGGACGCAAAAAGGTAGCCATAAACAACGACGCAAACCTGCTCGGTACATACCGCACGCTTGACGGCTGTGAGGGAGGTACGTACATTGGAAACAATGCAGAGTTCAACGATCCGCTCAAGCTTGAGACGGGTGTTGTCTCCAAAAATGGTGTGGCTGTATTTGACGACACAAAAACGCTCATTCTCCGCGATGACGGAAAGATATACGCAAGACGCGAGACCGAGCTCGACATCTACGTTTTCGCATACGGCAAGCAATATAGAGATGCCCTCAATGCCCTCTATATGATAACGGGCTGTGTTCCCAAGATACCGAAGTTTGCTCTCGGAAACTGGTGGAGTCGCTATTACGCGTACACCGACAAGGAATATCTGCACCTGCTTGATAAATTCGAAGACGCGGACGTTCCCCTCACCGTCGCCACCATTGATATGGACTGGCACTATTCGGGAGATCTGACGAGATACTTCGACTTCCCCGAGTGTAGCGAAGAGGAGTCGACCACGTCATTCAGAAAGGGCGGCTGGACAGGCTATTCCTGGAACAAGAATCTTTTCCCCGACTACAAATCATTCCTCAAAAAGATACAAGAGAAAAACCTCAAGATCACGCTCAATCTACATCCCGCAAGCGGCATCCGCTTCTTTGAGGATCAGTATGAGGAGATGGCAAAGGCTATGGGTATCGACCCCGCAACCAAGATGTACGTCCCCTTCAACATAACAGACGATAACTTTATCAACAACTACTTCAAGATACTCCACAAGCCCTATGAGCGTGACGGTGTTCATTTCTGGTGGATGGACTGGCAGCAAGGCACAGAGACTGCTCTCGCGGGACTTGACCCGCTTTGGGCGCTCAATCACTATCACTACCTCGATAACGGCGTTTATCACGAGCCTCTGCTGCTCTCCCGTTATTGCGGAATAGGCTCTCATCGCTATCCTCTTGGATTCTCGGGAGATACGTACATTACGTGGAAATCCCTTGAATATATCCCCTACTTCACCGCCAATGCGTCCAATGCGGGATATACTTGGTGGAGTCATGACATCGGCGGACATTTCCGCGGATATAAGGACGACGAGCTTTATCTGCGCTACGTTCAGTTCGGTGTTTTCAGCCCTATCAACCGTCTGCATTGCGACAACAGAAAGGTAAATACCAAAGAGCCTTGGGTATATATGGGCGGAAAGGGCGAGATAGCGAAGAACTTCTTGCGTCTGCGCCATAAGATGCTTCCCTTCCTTTACAGCGCGTCTATCAAGAACCACAAGCTCGGCCTTTCCCTTATCGAGCCTATGTACTACGAATATCCCAAATGCCCCGAGGCTTATAAGTACACAAATCAGTATATGTTCGGCGGCGAGCTTCTCGTCGCTCCCGTAACAAGCAAGGCAAACTCGCTTGGCTTGTCAAACACAAAGGTCTGGCTTCCCGAGGGCAAGTGGACTGACATCTTCACGGGTGACGTCTACGAGGGTGGCAGAGTACTCGACGCTATGCGCTATCTTGACGAGATCCCCGTATTCGCAAAAGCGGGCGGTGTGTTCGTAACAAGTGCGGACAACAACGGCAATTCCCTTGCTAATCCCACAAAGCTCGTTCTCGATATATACAACGGAAACGGCACGTATGAGCTCTATGAGGACAACTCCGACAAGGCAGGAGAGGCTGTTACAACAGTTACAAACACGTACGCGGACGGCATTCAGACAACGACCGTCACCGTAAAGGGAGATAAGGGCGTCGTCCCCTCAAAGCGTGAGTATCTGCTACGCTTCCCGAACATCCTCACGGGAAAGGTAACCGTCAACGCCAAGGACAAGGTCGAGTATACGTACGACGACAACGACCTTATCACCGTTAAGGTCAAGGGCAATAACGTAAAGAGCTTTACCGTCACAGTCAAGGCTGCTCCCGAGACCGACATTGATACAGTCAAGAGAATGGCGACAAAGGCTATGATGAGAATGCAGGGAGATAACGCTATCAGAGCGGGACTGCACAAGCAAATAACGCTTTGCGAGAGCTTCGACGAGTATAAGACAATCGTCAAGGACTCCGCCCTTAAGACCTGCTACAAAAAGCGCTTGCTTGAGCTTGTAAAGTAACAAAAGCATAACCGCATTGGCACTATACCAATGCGGTTTTTGTTGACACACAAGAAAATATATTGTATAATTTACGTAGTAACGTTAAACAAAGGAGTTCCCGATATGCTTAAAGAAAAAGTATTAAAGCAGCTGTCGGAGTGCATATGCTTCGCGGAAGAGGACGAAAAAAATATAGGCTTGCCCTATCCGTATTCAGTTCCAACCCCGGGTAAGACATTCAGGGCTCTATATTATTGGGATACTTATTTCACAAATCTCAGCTTGATATGTAGCGGGAACGTTCGTCAGGCAAGGCAAAACGTTGACGATATGCTGTATATGGTCGAGCGCTTCGGACTTGTGCCAAACGGCAGTCAAAAGAGATATTTGTCACGCTCACAGCCCCCATTTCTCTCTATGATGGTGCAAGACGTATTTGAGGTGACAAAAGATACAGAATGGTTGAGTGTTGCATATAACGGACTTGAAAAGGAATATGACTTCTGGATAAAGAACAGGACCGCTCCAAATGGGCTTGCGCACTACGGCTATACACCCACCGATCCCGCTATGGAAGTTTTGGGCGAGAAATGGAACTCGAGAACATGTTCCCACTCCTCCGATCCGCTCCTTGAGCTTGCGGGAAATTTCCTCGCGCAAGCAGAAAGCGGCTGGGATTTCACTCCCCGCTTTGGCACAAGAGCGCAGTATTTCTGCCCACCCGACCTTAATTCTATCCTATGGAAGTTAGAAGAAAATATGGCTTATTTCTCGCGCGTGTTAAACAATGGAAACGAGGACTTATGGCAAGAGCGCGCCGACAAACGAGCAGAGAGAATGAACGCTATTCTCTGGAAATACAATACCTTCTCCGACGTTGACTATCAGACGGGAGAGACGGGCAAATGCTTCTCCGTAGCCGCGTATTATCCTATGTTTGTGGGAATGGCGTCAGCTGAGCAGGCAGAAGCACTGTATAAGCGCACCTCGGAGCTTGAGGGCGAGTTTGGTGTGTATACCTGCGCCCCCTGCCAAACAGAGGGAGTTTTCCAGTGGGCAGCGCCTAACGTATGGCCGTGCTTGCAGTGGATAATGTACAGGGCGCTGAAAAATTACGGATACTCTACCGATGCCGAAAGAATTGCGAGAAAATACATCTCAATGGTAGAGGACGTCGAAGCCAAAACAGGACAGCTTTGGGAAAAATACAACGCTGATACGGGCGGCTGCGACGCCGCTTGCGAATACCAAACACCCCCTATGCTCGGCTGGACCGCAGGGGTGTATCTGAAATTTCTCGATGAAGTTGACAAATAACGTACGTCCCCGTTGTTCAGCAATGGTGTTGACAGTTATATTCAATCAAATACCTGTTTCATCCCAGAAACTTATTACGACAATTTAATAGAAATATTGAATTCATAACAATTTAAAGTTATTTTAAGAGGGGAGATATACCAAAATGAAAGTACGAAGACGCAATAAGTTGATAATAATATTAGCTATTACTATTGTTTTAATCTTTCTTTGGAGCATTTTTGACTGTTGGCTAGAATATTTACAACCATATAAATCTGGGGTCGAGTATTATTCAGACGACTCATATTCAAAGTTTGGTTTTGGTTTTTCAAGATATGGCAAAATAGCTTCAAAATATTTGCCCAAATATGAAGATGTCTGCGGAAATGCTACCGAAATTGATTTTGTATATAGCGGTGGCTGGGGATATACCAGTACAGTAGATACTTTGGTAGCTTTAAAATACGATAAAGAAACATATATCTTGAAGCGAGATCAAATCTTACAAGATGGAGTAGATTTTGGCGAAGATGGACATATAGGGCAAAAAGAGTATCGACATCATAGACTTATAAACAAAGAGCGTCTTATAAACGGTGATTATGTATATTACGTTGTAACTTGTTGTGATAAAGAAAATTCTATAATGTATGCAGTTATGTTTGATAAAAAGGAATATACAAATATGGAATCTCTATCTATTCACAGTCACCCCTATTATAATTTTTTCAGAGATTTTCATGCTGAATGTATGTCATCCTAAGATCTTGAACAAAGCAATATATTTAAATTAATTAACACAAAGGACGGTTCTGTGTGTTAATGTAAAAAGCTTTGAAAAAACGTTGACAAGATTTTTGCCAAATGATATAATTAAACTACAAATCAAAAAAAGAGAGGGATATTTTATGAAAAAGTTTTTACGCATTACGGCTATGGTTATGGCGCTGCTCTGCTCTTTGGTCGTATTCTGCTCCTGCGACATTGATGAATTTAATATTCCAAACGGCTTTGACGATCAAACCGAGGAACAATCCTCTAAAGAAAACACGGAACAAACATCTGATAAAGATGATGCTAATACTAAAGAAGATCAATCTCAGACAAGCTTTGAAAAAAAGGTTGATGATGTTAGACTATCGAGCAGTGGTGTTTTGACCATTTACTTTGCAAAGGATTCATCAGGACAAAGAGTTGGAAAGGCTCTCCCTCACGTAAAAAAAGTTTCAGTAAAAATTGCATCATCACAGGCTCTGAAAGAATTAGATACAAAATCAATCAAGGACGTACAATCTATATCGACAACCGATCACTTCGATTACATTTATGTGGTTTTTGAAAATGGCTATAAATTGACGGACGAAAACCGTGAAACCATTAAAGAATTTGGTATTGTTCATTACGGATTTGGTTAATGCCACATAAAGACAGTTTTCTGTATTTCAACAGTTTTTAACACAGGAGACGGTTCTGTGTAAGACAGGGGACGGTTCTCTGTCTTGCAAAAACCAAATAGTTTCCCCGCATTGGATTTGAAATTTTCTTATCCAATGCGGTTTTTTACTTATATCTTGCAAATTCTACGGAACACAGGGGACGGTTCTATGTGTTGTTTGCCAAAAAAATCATGGGTCCTTTATGGGAAGCTGCTTCTGCCAGATTCCTATTGTCCTATTTCGGAAAACAAACCTATGTTCATGTGTTCATAACGGCAAGTGCTTATGCAAACATGAACTCTATATTCTATAGAATAGAAATGCAATTGATAGCTGAACTTGGATATAAAATAATCTGGCATTATGTAAAGTGAGGAATGGTATGAAAAAACTATTATTTTATACTGTCGGTGAATATATAGGAG
>JAZSNX010000187.1:0-27673 GCA_045536665.1 Eubacteriales bacterium | reverse complement strand
CCAAGCCTGCGGCTTGGATAAAAAAATCCGATGCTTATGCATCGGATTTTTGGCAGGGGCAGGAGGATTCGAACCCGCGACCCACGGTTTTGGAGACCGGTACTCTACCAGCTGAGCTATACCCCTGTATTCATACCCGTATATTATAACACACTTCTTTTGGTTTTGCAAGTGTTTTTTTGAAGTTTTTTAACTTTTTTTATTTGGCTCGCCAGCCGTTCTTATAGCATATCTGCGGGGGGACGTTATACCAGCCTATCATATACGCCGTCATATCCGAAAAGCTTATTTGGTCAAGGCTTGTTGACGCTATCAGCATTATATCTGTGGGGTAGGTCTGCGCCGCAAGTGCCGCGCGCTCGTCAGGCGTGTAAAAATCCTCCGCTCCGTAAAGGTGCAGAAATTCGTGCGCTACCGTCGCGGAGCGTGTTTCCGCAAGGCGAGGATCTCCCTCGTATGCGTCGGCAAACAGCACACAATGCTCCGTATACTCAAGCGACGGTGTGCCTACCTGCATACATGTATACGATCTTCCCACCGTATTGAACACGTTTACGTATGCTATCTCCGTATTGGAGTAGCGTGTTCTGTGGGTTGACAGCATCGTCTCTGTCGATTCAAAGCCAAGGTCAGATGCGGTATGCTTCAAAACGTCCTTGGACATATCGTTTTCTTCAAGACCGTTTCCGACCTCTCCCTCATATTTTATGTCAAGCTCGCTTGTGACGCTTGAGAAAACATAGTACTCAAACTCAAGCGTAACGCCCCAATTTTGAGCCTCATCTATGAGATAATAAAGTGCGGGCTCAACCTGATACTCCACAAAGGACATTATCTCGCCATAGGTCCATTCACTTGTGTTATCATCAACGAAAACAAACAGCACCACTATCTTGTCCTTTAGGGTTTTGTTTGAACCGAGATCATAATATGGGCGTGTTTTGGAAACGGTCGCGGTATTGCCCTGAGCTCCGAGATCGTTGTCTTTGTGATTCGGATTTACAAGTGCGCCCGGGTTGTATACGGGTAACTGCTCTTCACTCGGGTCGTTAAATGTATCGGGAGAAAAATCAAAGGAGGGGGTGGTGAGAAAAACGCCGCAGCCCGTCATACAAACGGATATACATAGTAAAAGCGCCAAAGCAAGCGTTATACGTCTTGTTTTCATACTCCCTCCTTAAAATTTATTGTTTTACAACGTTTACGCCAAGTGCGCCGTAGCCCTCAAGCAGGCGTACCGTTTCTTCGTTTATTATCTCGCCGCTCACCGTTATCGGAACGGCAGGTGGACAGGAAACTGTCGGTGATGCGCAAATTCTGCCGACGGCATCGGGTAGGTTGACCGTCTCATAGGAACAAAAGGTCGCCTCTCTTATACTCATCGCCCTTTCGCATATGCTCAATGGAAGATAACGAGGCGCTATGGGCGCTCTCCTTTTAAAAGACGCGAAGGCGGAGTACAAAAATTCAAGCTCTGCATCTATATTTTCCGCAGACACCATAAGCACGACGAACTCGTCGTCCGCAAACTCACATTCTATCTTTTTTTTGCGCAAGCGTTCGGCTATCTCTTTACCCGTATATCCCATATCATAGGTGCTTACGGTCAGTTTGAGCGGCTCGTCTCCGAAGATATGCCACCCCTTGTCAGCAAGCTCGCGTTTTATTCTGTCAAGCTTATGCACAAGCCTCTCAAGCCTTTGAGCGTAGCCGTTCTTGATATAGGCGTTGCAAAGGTCGAGCGAGGCAAGTGTCAGATACGACGGACTTGTCGAGGCGAATATAGCAAGCGTATTTCTCGCCCTTTCAGCATAGCTCTTCGCCTTATTCGCTATATGCAGATATGCTCCGCCTGTAAGTACAGGGAGCGTTTTATGAGCCGAATCACAGCACATCGACGCGCCAAGGTCGAGTGGGTGCAGGGAAGGGGTGAGGAATTTCAGATATGCTCCATGAGCGTTATCCACGAGAAGCGGCACTCCAAAAGCGTCGCAAACCCTTGATATTCCCTCTATATCGGCGATATTTCCGAGATAGTCGGGCGAGGTCAGATATACGGCGCAGGGCTTTTGCTTTGCCGAGTTGAGCGAGGCTCTTACGTCCTCTGCGCTTAGTACGCACTCGCAAAGATGAGCCGCGTCTTTGGGATAGAGCCAGTTTACGTCAAGGTCGAGCAGGGCGCAGGCATAAACGAAAGCCTTATGAACGTTTCTGGCGGCAAGCACGAGAGGTCTATGCCCTTTGGGCGTATCGTGCGCCGCAAGAGCGAGCATAGCTTTGATGCAAAGCGTCGAGCCCTCGGTCGAATAAAAGGTGTGAGCAGACCCGAAAAGCGCGCTTGCGTTATTTTCACTTTCGGCTATGATACCGTCAGCGGAGTACAGCACGTCCGCTCCCGTTATCTCGGTCAGGTCAAACGCCTCGCAGCCAAGCTGCCCCTTGCCCTTGTGTCCCGGCATATGAAGCCTTGAGAAGCCTGACTCGGCGTATTCCTTTACAAAATCGTATATTGGCGTTTTCATTGCTATTCTTCGTCTGCCTCGGCGACCTTCATCATAACGGCGCACTCAATACGCTTCTTAAAGAGCTCGCAGCCGTATTTGTATACGCCGCCGATGCTTCCCGTCGCGTGATAAGCGTTTGCCGCGCAACCGCCCGAGCAATAAAGCCTTGCCCAGCAGTCCTTACATTCGGAGCGCGCGTAGGCGTTGCAGGAGCGGAACTCGTCCTGAACGTCGGTATTGGTGACTCCGTCCCATACGTTTCCGAGACTGTATTTGGGGTCTCCGACGAACTGGTGGCAGGGATAAAGCTCTCCCCAAGGAGTGACTGCCATATATTCAGTTCCTGAGCCACAGCCCGTTATTCGCTTATAGATGCAAGGACCGTTTTTGAGGTCGAGCATATAGTGGTAGAATGTAAATGGACGTCCCTCCTTCTTTCTCTTTATCATTTCCTTGGCAAGTATCTCATACTGCTCAAAGAGGTGGGGAAGGTCCTCGTCTGTCAGCGCGTAAGGGTCGTCGGGCGGACATACGACAGGCTCGATACTAAGCTCTGTAAAGCCAAGGTCAGCCATATGCAGGATATCGTTGGTGAAGTCTACGTTGTTGTGCGTGAACGTGCCGCGCATATAGTAGTTCTTGCCCTCGCGAGCCTCTACCAATTTTTTGAACTTGGGAACTATAGTCTCGTAGCTTCCTCGTCCTGTGTGGTCGACACGGAAGTGGTCGTTTATTTCTTTTCTGCCGTCAAGGCTGAGGACTACGTTGCTCATTTCACGATTAGCAAAGTCGATAACGTCGTCATCTATGAGAACGCCGTTTGTGGTAAGCGTGAATCGGAAGTTTTTGTTATGCTGCTTCTCCACGCTTCTTGCGTATGCTACGAGCTGCTTTACTACGTCCCAGTTCATAAGCGGCTCGCCGCCGAAAAAGTCCACCTCAAGATTTCTTCTCGTTCCCGAGTTGGCAATAAGGAAATCAAAAGCCTGCTTTCCGACCTCAAAGCTCATAAGAGCGCGGTCTCCCTGATACTTGCCTTGACTTGCAAAGCAGTACGAGCAATTCAAATTGCAGGTGTGTGTCACGTGCAGACAAAGCGCCTTGACTACCTTGCTGTTGTTCTTATAGTCCGTCGCAAGTCCCTCGTAGATGTCCTTTGAGAACAGCTTTCCCGTCGCCTCGAGCGAGCGAATGTCCTCGATGCATTCGAGCACCTCCGCCTCGTTAACGTCGGGCAGATGCGCGTATTTTTTTGTGATGCTCTCCACGATGCTCTCGGGTGTTTCGGTCTTGTACATAGCGATAACGTCATATGCGACTTCATCGACAGCGTGCACCGAGCCCGAGCAGGTGTCAAGAACTATGTTGTATCCGTTTAGCTTATATTGATGTACCATATGTAACTCCTTATATATAATGCGAAACGCTGTCTTTAAAAGACAGCGTTCATATCAGAAAGATCAAAGCTTATTTCTGATTCTCGCATTGCTGATTTGCAACGCCGCAAGAGGTCTTGCAAGCAGACTGACAAGAGGTCTGGCACTCGCCACAGCCGCCGTTTTCAACAGTCTTAGCAACGTCCTTAGTTTCGATAGTCTTAATTCTGCTCATAGTAAAAATCTTCGCTTTCTTTGGTATTTTCGGGCGGAACGCTCTCCGCTCATCTTTGAAATTATTATATCACAATGTAAAAATAATGTCAATAGAATTCGGCAAAAAGGTTGTCAAAGAATACTCTGCCCGAGATATGTATGGTGAAACAGCATTTGTCCAAGCAGCTTGCTTATATGCATTGACGCTCAAGGTCCGCTATAACGGTGGCAATAGCGCCGTCCTTACAATGTACGGTCAAGCGGTCGGCGACAGCCTTTAGCGGCTCACAGGCGTTTTCCACGGCGTAGCCGATATCAGCGGCCTTTATCATTGAGATATCGTTCTCGTAGTCACCGACGCATACGAGCAGCTTCGAGCCCGTAAGCTCTTTTATCTTGAGCGCCGCCGCGCCCTTGTTTACACCCCTTCTTTGCACCTCAACTCCCTTGATGCTGCTTCTCGTAGCCTCGTAGTCGGGCGAGAACAGCTCGCAGAAGTATTTGTATGCGTCGTTTTCAAATCTTGCTTCTCTGTGAAAATAGTATTTGCGTATGTGCATATCCGCGCAGGAGCGGAGCTTGCTCTCAAAATCCTCGTCGTCGGAGCTAATACGGACAAACTTCTCTTTAGCGCAAACAACAAGCATAAAGCCGTCGTATCTGCGTCGTATCTCCATCACATTGTCAAGACAAAGATCGTCAATAAAGCTGTCGTTTACCACCGTTTCCGTAAAGGGGTCGTAGATTACCGTTCCGTTGAAAAGACCGAGATAGGTATTCGGCAGGGCGCTGCCGTCAAGACGCGTTAGCACCTCCTGACTTCTTCCCGATATTACGGTGAAAAGTCCGCCGTTCTGCTGAAAGTAGCTTATGGCGTCGGTATTTTCCTTGAGTATCTTCAGCTCGTGAACAAGCGAGTTGTCAAAGTCAGTACACAGTAAAATTCCCGAAAATTTTCCCATAACACACCTCCGTCGTCATTTATCGAGGATATTCTACATTAATATATTATTTCAGGTATTAATAAAGTGTGTTGTTTTTGTTAATCTTGAGGTATTGACATTTCTTCGCGTATGCATTATAATATAAATGGATATACGTCGGATTTCCTAACTATGTTTTTCGAAAATCCTCAATAAACGTATCGGAAGAGGTATGATATGAGTAGCTATAAAAGATTTGAACAGCTTTTGAGAGCAAATGATACGACCGTCTACCGCGTGGCGAAGTCGACGGGCATTTGCGCCTCTACGTTCACCGATTGGAAGAATGGGCGCTCAGTTCCAAAGGCGGAAAAGATGAAGCGGATCGCCGACCATTTCGGTGTCAGCCTCGACTATCTTCTCGGCTCACGAATTGGAAGGGAGAGCGAGATCGCGGGATATACGTCCGTCAAGGCGAAGCGAATGATACCGATCATCGGTGAGATACGCGCGGGCTCGCCTATTATTACAAACGAGACGCTTATAGGCAGAGAATTTGCCGATGTTGACGACATCGATGAATATTTTTATCTTAAGGTGCGCGGAGACAGTATGAAAAATATCGGTATGGTCGATGGCTCTCTCGTGCTTTTCCGCAAGCAGCAGTATGCCGAGGACGGTGACGTTGTCGCTTGCCTTGTGGGCGGTGAGTGCGCTACGGTAAAGAGATTTCGCCGTGCGCAGAAGAATATATATCTTATTCCCGAGAACGAGGAATATCAGCCTATCAAGCTGACGACCGATGATTTTGAGGCGGGCGAGGCAAGAATACTCGGCGTGGCAAGAGAAGTAAAAATAAAGCTTTGAGGATATTATGATAGCAATAAATACAGATGATCTTTCGCTTTCCTTTGGCACGAAGACAGTGCTCAAGGGAGTGTCATTTTCTGCCGATGAGACCGACCGTATAGGCGTTATCGGCACAAACGGCTGTGGCAAATCTACACTTTTTAAGCTTATACTCGGCGAGCTCGAGCCCGACGCCGGAAGTGTTCACATATCAAAGGACAAGACGGTGGGAATACTGCGTCAGGACGATGCGTTTTCCGCCTTTGAGGGACAGGACGGCGAGGCTACCGCTCTTGAGGTGATGTACAATTCCTTTCCCGAGCTGCTTGATGCCGAAGCGCGGCTATTAGAGCTTGAGAGGGTGCTTTCCGATGGCGGTGAGCGCGAGGGTAGAAGCAACGCGTCATTGGTCGCGGAATATACGACCTTGAATGAAAAATTTATACGTGACGGCGGACTTGAGTTCAGGGGCAGATGCGCTTCAACTCTATCGAGAATGGGCTTTGACGCCGATGCAGTGAGCCGCCCCTTTTCCTCATTGAGCGGAGGGCAGAGAACAAGGCTTGCGCTTTCACGCGAGCTTTGTCGCGAGCCTGATATACTAATGCTCGACGAGCCGACAAACCATCTTGATATGGAGACACTTTTGTGGCTTGAGAGCTTTCTCGCGGCGTACAAGAAATGCGTACTTGTTATTTCGCACGACCGATATTTTCTCGACCGTGTTACTAACAAAACTCTGCTTATCGAGCACAATAAAGCAAAGCTTTATAACGGAAATTATACCAAAAGCGCGGAGCAGAGAAGGATAGACCGAGAGATACAGGAGAAGCATTACAAAAATCAGCAAAAGGAGATAGCGCGACAGGAGGCGTATATAGCGCAACAGAGGGCGTGGAACAGAGAGCGCAACATTATCGCCGCCGAGAGCCGCCTCAAGCTGCTCGACAAAATGGAGAGAGTGGAGCGCCCCGAGGATGATCCAAGGGGAATAAGCTTTAGCTTTTCGTCGTCGATAGCGAGCGGAAACGACGTTATGACGCTTAAAAGCGTGAGCTTTGCCTATCCGTCCTCTCCTACGCTAATAAGAGATGTTTCGCTGACGGTCAAGCGAGGAGACAGGCTGTTTATCGTAGGACCTAACGGCTGCGGTAAATCTACGCTCATAAAAATGCTTATGTCAAGGCTTTTGCCCACGTCGGGATATATCGATATGGGCTACAACGTAAACGTCGGCTACTACGATCAGGAAAACCAAAACCTCACACCGTCGAATACCGTGCTTGAGGAGCTGTGGAGCTCGTACCGTACACGCACCGAGCTTGAGATGAGAAGCACGCTTGCGCGTTTCCGATTTGTGGGCGATGACGTTTACAAGCTTGTTGGTGAATTGAGCGGCGGAGAAAGAGCGAGGCTGACGCTGTCAAAGCTGGTGCTCTCGGACATCAATCTCTTGATACTCGACGAGCCCACCAACCATCTTGATATCGCTTCCCGTGAGGCGCTTGAGACGGCGCTCGCGGAGTTTGACGGCACAGTCATTGCCGTATCGCACGACCGATATTTCCTCGGTAAGCTCGCTACTCGCCTACTTGATCTTACGGGCTGTCCCACAAGCGTACCTGTCGATATGAACGTGCATAAAGCAGGTGAGGGCTATGAGGAGCTGCTTCGTGACAGAGCGCGCAGGGCAGAGGCGGCGCGGGGACTTGCGGCATCAGATACCTCTGCCGATACATCGCCGTCAAATAAGGACATATACCTTATGAATAAGAAGCAGGCGGCTGACCAGAGAAAAGCAAAGCGCCGAATTGAAAAGCTGAGCGCCGAGGCGGAGCGGATAGAGAGAGAGCTTGAGGATATAGAGAAGGAGATGTCAGGAGAGGCGGCATACGACTACGTGCGTCTTTCCGAGCTTGATGCAAAAAAGAACGCCCTTGAGGAGCGTTTGCTTGAGATATATGAGGAGATAGGAGTTTAAGACTATGAAAATAGGAATTATAGGAGCGATGAGCGTTGAGGTCGAGGCGCTTAAGGCAAGGATAGAGAACGCTGAGCGTGTTACGCAGAGTGGAATAGAATTTGTCAGCGGAAGCCTATGCGGCAAGCGTGTGGTAGTGGCGCAATGCGGAATAGGCAAGGTGTTCGCGGCTATATGCGCGCAGACTATGATAGTAAGATTCGGTGTGACGCACGTTATCAACACAGGGGTCGGCGGCACGCTTTGCGACGAGCTTTCGATACTCGACGTAGCGATAGCCGATGGAGTTGTTCAGCACGATATGGACACCTCACCATTAGGTGACCCTGTGGGGCTGATATCTGGTATCAATAAAGTGGTGCTCCCTACGTCGAAAACGCTTGCCGAGGCGGCGGCGCGCGCGGCGGACAAGCTCGGGATAAGGAGCAAGACAGGCGTTATCGCGTCGGGTGACCAGTTCATATCAAGCGCAGAGAAAAAGAAATATATCATCGATAATTTCGGAGCAATATGCTGTGAGATGGAGGGAGCGGCTATCGGACACGTATGCTATGTTGGCGGCGTCGAATGCCTTATTGTCCGCGCGATATCAGACAGCGCCTCGGGCGAGGCTACGATGGAGTACCCTGAAATGGTAGCCCGTGCCGCTGTCCGCTCGCAAAAAATGACTGAGCTGATTTTGGAAAATTTATAGGATACGCTGAAAGAAAGCTTCTTTTATCAAGCTTTCTCCCAGACCCTTTTTCAATAGCTTTAAAGAAGGGCGCTTGCGTTGGCGCGCGTGCTTACTTTAAAATGTGAGGTGAAATTTTTCATAAAACTATTTACAAAACGGGGAAAAGTGTGTATAATATAGTATATGATCTATGATTGGGAAGAAACCGAGGTAGCGATACCAGAGATTTGCCGCCGTATGGCTGAGAGCGGCAGTTTGAGCGACGCGGCTTGTGCGCCCATGAGATCCATGCCCCAAGGCCGACGGAGTCGGTTGTGTATGGTATGGCGTTCCCCGCGTTAAGGGAATAAAGATAAAGCCTTTTGGCTTTAAGCAGAGTGGAACCGCGAATCAAAACGCCTCTGCACCCCATATCGGGTGCAGAGGCTATTTTTGTTTTGGAGGAATATATGGAAGATATCAAGAAAACGCCTGATCTGAACGATAGCGAATATTTTAAGGAATTTTGCAGGAGAAATTACGATCGCGCTTGCAAAGCTTTAGACCAACAGCTTACACGTGCTGTGAGAGCGACAAAGAAGACCGTTTACGCCGTAAAAGCGGACGTCAAGGCTACAAGGGAGAGAGACCCTGCCGCAAGGAGCGATCTTGAGGTGCTTTTGCTTTATCCGGGAGTACACGCGCTGCTCGCGTACCGTCTTGCGCATTCTCTTTATAAAAAGGAGAAGTATTTTGCGGCGAGAGCCGTCAGCCAGGCGGCAAGACTCGCGACCGGTATTGAGATACACCCCGGCGCAACGATAGGTAAAGGGCTTATGATAGATCACGGTATGGGCGTGGTCGTCGGCGAGACGACAGTTATCGGCGATAACTGTACGCTTTATCAGGGAGTAACGCTTGGAGGAACGGGAAAGGACGTAGGCAAGCGACACCCAACACTTGGTAACAACGTTATGGTAGGCGCTGGCGCTAAGGTGCTTGGCCCGTTTAAAATAGGCGACAATACGAAAATAGCGGCGAACGCCGTTGTACTTGCTGAGATGCCCGACAATTGCACTGCTGTCGGTATACCCGCAAAGGTAGTAAAGAGAGAGGGACAGCGAGTAGACGACCTTGATCAGGTGCATATTCCCGACCCTGTCGCTCAGCAGATGTCGAAGCTCGAGGCAAGGCTCTCAGAGCTTGAGGCGCAGCTTGCCGAGCTTAACAAGAAAAAATAAAGCAAAAAAACAATCACGAAAGGAATATAAAATGCTTTTATACAATTCAGCGACGAGAAGAAGAGACGAGTTCGTGCCAAATGAGGCGGGAAAGGTCAGTATGTATACCTGCGGTCCTACCGTATATCACTACGCTCACATAGGAAATCTCCGTAGCTATATTATGGAGGATATACTTGAGAAATATCTGCGTTATTCGGGCTACGACGTAAAGAGAGTAATGAACATAACCGATGTCGGTCACCTCTCAAGCGATGCCGATACGGGCGAGGATAAGATGCTCAAGGGAGCAAAGCGTGAGAAAAAGACGGTAATGGAGATAGCTAAGTTCTATACCGACGCTTTCTTTGCCGATTGCGAGAAGCTCAATATCAAGACCCCCGACGTAGTCGCTCCCGCAACCACCTGTATTGATGAGTTCATCAAGGTAATAACAGGACTTATTGATAAAGGCTTTGCTTATGAGGCGGGCGGTAATATCTATTTTGATACGTCAAAGCTTGAGCAGTATTATATCTTCAACGACTTTAAGGAGGAGGATCTTGAGGTTGGTGTCCGCGAGGGCGTTGAGGAGGACGGAAATAAGAGAAACAAGGCAGACTTCGTGCTTTGGTTTACCAAGTCCAAGTTCGACGATCAGGAGCTTAAGTGGGATAGCCCTTGGGGGGTTGGCTACCCCGGCTGGCACATCGAGTGCTCCTGCATCAGTATGAAGCACCTTGGAGGCTCTCTTGATATCCACTGCGGCGGTATCGACAACGCGTTCCCCCACCATACAAACGAGATAGCGCAGAGCGAGGCGTATCTCGGACATAAATGGTGTAACTATTGGTTTCACGTCCATCACCTGAATACCAATTCGGGTAAGATGAGTAAGTCGAGCGGTGAATTTCTTACGGTCTCCTTGCTTGAGAGCAAGGGCTATGACCCTCTTGTTTACAGACTCTTTTGCTTGCAGTCGCATTACCGCAAGTCTCTCGTGTTCTCCTATGAAAACCTTGACAATGCGGTCATCGCGTATAATAAGATAATCGCGCGTGTCGTCTCCTTGCTCAAGGAGAATGAGGGCGAGGTCGATAAGGCGGCATTTGACCAGCTCAAGGCTCGCTTCACCGCGGCGCTTGACAACGACCTTAACACGTCTCTTGCCGTAACAGCAGTTTATGACGTGCTCAAGGCAAAGACTACTCCCGCTACAAAGCTTGCGCTTCTTGAGGATTTCGATTACGTTCTCGGACTTGATATCGTACCCGCGGCAAGAAAGGCTCTTGACGACGAGAAGGCTGCCGCAGCGGCTACCGCGAGTGACCCGTTCGTGCAGGAGATAGAGGCACTCATTGCTGAGCGCGCCGAGGCGAAGAAAAACAAGAACTACGCTCGCGCAGACGAGATAAGAGCGATACTCACCGATAAGGGAGTAACTCTTGTTGACACCTCACAGGGAACAAAATATACTATAAACTAAATAGAAAACGGATGAACTCTGTTCATCCGTTTTTTATTTTACCCCCAAGCTGCTTCTGAGCCGTTCCACCGTCTGCTCCTCGGGCTCGATGCGCTCATCGTAGCGTGTGTTTATATAAAGCTCAAAGAGCTCCTGCTCGGTATCGGTGTTTTCCGTCATCTTGCTCAGCTCGCAAGGGGTATGGTGAGAGGTGGCTCTCATTCCGTTTTTTATTCGTTCATTCATCATATGCCTGTAAAGAAATCCGAGACGCTCTCTCTCGTTCTGCATATGCTTCCATTTGCGCTTGCGTGCTTTTTTGCTTTGTCTGTCGTAGCTTACGCTGTCAAAGGTTATCACAGTGCTTCCGCTAAGAACTCCGCGGCTCTTGCTCTTGCCGATATTCCATTTTTCAAGCAAACGAATGACAAAGCGAGATGCGCCTGCCAACAGAGCGCGAGCCGTCTTTACAAACGCTTTTTTCCACTTTTTGCGCCAAAGCTCCCTGAGGAGATATAAAAGAGCAAAGAAGTCCGCAAATATCAGTGCGACGAGCAAAAAGCGTTCAAACGAGGTGTCCGCTTTTTGGTCTACCAACCAAACGGCGATCTGCGCGAAAAGCGAGACTAAAGCAACGCAAGCGCCCTCACGCCAATATTTGCCGATCAGTTTCAATTTGCTCACTCCTCTCGGTAATAGGTATAACGTATACGCTTTGTCCGATCTTCTCAAGCTTATGGATAGTCTCGGACGTAGCCGTGTCAATATACGGAGTTATTAGGTATATATCCGTGCCGCGCGCAAGCCCTGACGCGCTTTCCATAAGCATATGCGCGAGAGAAAAATCACGGTTTGAGTAAACTCTCATTTGCGCCATAGCCTCAAGTATCGACCGCGTATGCGCCTCGCCGACTCCGCAAGGGATATTGACTCCAACTTTTGCTCCGACCGCGCAGTTTGACGCAAATCCCACGCGTCCGCCGTTTTTTACAGTTTCGGTAAGCAACCTGCAAGCGCAGCTTAGTCCCGTTTCCAAGAGAGCCTCCTCATCGACAGCTTTGCCGTGCTCCGACCGCGAATACGGGTCAAGGAAAATCATCGAGTCGAAATTGCGTGAGGAATCATAGGAATTGCTCATCAGCTGCACCGTGCCGCCGCGGAACGATCGCGCGCTTGCCTTGAAATTTATTGCCCTCATAGGGTCGCCGTAATGATACGGCCGTATATCCGACAAAAAGAAGGGGTCCTCAAGGTATTTTCTGTTCGCTATACTGTTTCCCGCGTGATATAGGTCGGTGGCAATGTCAACGTTAACGTTATCGTGGCTCGGAAATACGTATATATCAAAGGTATGTGAAAATGTAAATTCGTTTTTTCTATATGTCACTGAGGTGTTCACCAGCTGATAGTGTCCTCTTTTGTCCGCGCGAAAGGTGTGAGTTTTTGTAGCAGAGGCATAGGGCGGCACGTGAAAAAGGCTTGCCACCTTGGTATGGCTCTTACATACGATATCGTCCACGGTAAGTCCGCCAGGCACAAAAAACTCCAGCTTGACAAAAAAGAGAGGAAAAAGCGTGGTATTGTGCGCTGTCTCTCTCAGCTCAAAGAACTCTCCCTCAAAAACGCCGTCTTGGGAAAACGAACGAATATATTCCATTCGCGAAAGAGCGCGCAGCTTGCATTCGCGGTAAGTGATCACGGCAATAACGCAGACAAGCAGGATCGCGATCACCACCCAAAACGCGGACGACAGCATAGCCGTAACCAACAGATCGGTTACCGTCTCATAAAGTCCACGCATTTTTAACCTCTGCGAGAAAAGTCTATATCCTCGCTGGGAACGGCAACGCTTGAAAGAATGCGGGATATAAGCTCTGCGCCAAGATCTCCTGCGCGGAAGAAGCTGTTATTGAAAACTATTCTGTGAGCAAGCACGGGGGCAGCCGCTTGTTTTATATCGTCAGGTAGAACGTAATCTCTGCCCGATATCGCGGCATAGCATCTTGCTACACTTACAAGCGCTATCATAGCTCTTGGACTTGCGCCGAGAGAAACGTCCTTTCCGCGCCTTGTTGCCTCGCAAATGTCCGAGGCATAGCCAAGAATGTCTCGGTGAACGTACACTCCGTCAAGCTCCTTGCGCGCCGCTGTTACGTCCTCGCGGGAAAGCGCGGGGGTGCTTGCCTCGTCAGTCCTTTTGTTCAGCTTGCGTGAAAGTATCTCGATATCCTCCTCATGCGTGGGGTATCCCATGCTCGTCTTTATAAGGAAACGGTCAAGCTGTGCCTCGGGCAGGTCGAATGTACCCTTAGTCTCAACAGGGTTTTGAGTGGCTATGACCATAAAAGGCTCTTCAAGCGTTCTCGTCATTCCCTCGACTGTCACCTGCTTTTCCGCCATACATTCAAGCAATCCCGATTGCGTCTTTGGCATAGCGCGGTTTATTTCATCAACAAGCAGAACGTTAGTAAATACAGGGCCCTCGATAAAGCGGAATTCAGACGTCTTCATGTCGAAATACTGCACTCCCACAATATCCGAGGGAAGCATATCTGGCACACATTGAACACGCTTAAAACGCAGAGAAAGCGCCTCGGCAAAGGTCTTGGCAAGTACCGTCTTGCCCGTGCCGGGAACGTCGTCTATAAGCATATGTCCGCCGCAAAGCAGAGTGATCACCGCAAGCGTGCTCACGTGCTCCTTGCCGACTATCTCTCTGCCCACACGCTCGCTGACTATGTTGTGTACCTTCCTTATATTATCAAGCTTCATCATAAGTCTCCTTGGAACAAATATGTTACATTCTCTAAATTGATTATACAACAAACCACGGTAATTGTCAAGAAAAACGCCGAAGTGTGTAATCACTTCGGCGTTTTTCTGCTGGATATATTTATTTTTCCTTTTTTCTGTTTGAAAGACGCTTTGAGTAGTGCTTTGTCACAACGTTGATGTTGTTGAGCACCACGTCCGCGGTGAGTCTGTGCTTATAGGTGTTGTCGTCGGCGTTGTCGTACTCCTTGATAGCGGCGTAGACCTCTTGCTTGTCCTCGGAAACGAATATCCTATCCATAACGTCGTTCATATGCTTGTAGCCGTAATCCACCATGTCATCGAAGTTCTCAGGTCTGAAGGTCATAAGCTCAAGCATCTTCTCGTTGGGAAAGTCGAATACCTTGATGACCTTACTGTCGAATTCCTCATTCTCGAAGAAATATTTGCAGTTATCGAAATAGATGCAGAAAATATAGTCAAGGTCCTTATCAACGAGGGGATAAACGGGAATATTGTCGAGAAATGCTCCGTCGAGAATTCTATCACCGTTTACAAACTCTCCCTTGCTGAATATCGGGATTGCGATAGCGCCCTTCATATAATGCTGAAGGTCCTCGGTCGAAAGCTCGTGGAAGGGAATATACTCGGACTTGTGCTGAGTATAGTTCCAAACGCTGACGTAATGCTTGAAAGGAAGCTTGTTCTCGTCATTTATAGCGTCGCATATCATATCGAGAATATTGTTGTTTCCCGAATATGAGAGGAAAAACCTACCGTGCTTCTTAACGTCAAGATGAGTCCATTCATCAATAAGAAGCTCTATTTTGCCCATACCGTAAGCCTGTGCGATAAGTGAACCGACAGAGGCAGAGCTTATATATTTAATGCTGTCCTTGCCAAAGCGCTCTTCAATAGCGCGCAGACAGCCTATTTCGTATGCTCCCTTGCTTGCTGCGCCCGCAAGCACGATACCGATGTTGGGCATTTCGTTTTCCTTTCTGAAAGATTTATTGCGGCGGTAAGGTATATCTCAATGAAAATAGCCCATCAAGCAAAAGCATGAATGGGCACTCAAGCCGACAATGCGTTATATTACATTATATTACATAATTCAATTAAAGTCAATAGCTTTGGCGAAATTATTTACAAAAATCAATAGTATTTTTTGTCGTTTTAACATAAAAAGGGGAGCTTTGGCAATGCTCCCCTTTTTATTATTTTACTCTACGGTAACCGACTTTGCGAGATTTCTCGGCTTATCCACGTCGAGTCCCTTTAGCGCGGAGACATGATACGCGAGAAGCTGGAGCGCGGTTGCGGCAGGGAACAGCGCGAACAACTCGGGGATATCGGGGATAACGAGCAGCTCATCGCAGGCGAAGTCATATTTGCCCGCAAGCTCCTCGGAGCAAACACAGACAACGTATGCGCCTCTTGACTTGACCTCCCTGATACCGCTGACCGTCTTTTCGCATACCTTGCTGACGGTTGCGAGAGCGATGACGGGCGTACCGTCTGTAATAAGTGATATAGTGCCGTGCTTGAGCTCGCCTGCGGCGTAAGCCTCACTGTGGATATAGGATATCTCCTTGAGCTTGAGCGACGCCTCAGTGGCGAGAGCGCAGTCTACGTCACGTCCGATATAAAAAAGGTGCTCGGAAGCTACGAGCATTGTAGCGATGTCGTATATCTTTTGATTGAGCTTGAGCGTTTTTTCGATAGATGACGGGATATATTCCAGCATCTCGGAGCAAAGTCTTTTTGCTTTTTCGCTCGATATCTTACCGCCGACTATTGCCATGCGAATGGCAAGAAGATATAGCAGAGCGCACTGTACGCTATAAGCCTTTGTGCTCGCTACGGCTATCTCAGGTCCTGCCCAGGTATAGAGCACGCTGTCTGCCTCACGCGCTACCGACGAGCCTATTACGTTGACGATAGCGAGGGTGTAAACTCCATTTGCCTTTGCGTGGCGCAGAGCGGCAAGTGTGTCTGCCGTCTCACCCGATTGGGAGAGAAGAATAACAAGATCGTTTTTGCGGAGTATGGGGTCTCTGTAACGGAATTCACTTGCTATCTCGACGTTTACCGGTACTCTCGCCAGCTTTTCGATGACTGATTTGCCGACAAGTCCCGCGTGCATAGCCGTTCCGCAGGCTACGATGTGGATAGCGGAGAAGCTTGAGAGCAGTTCGCCATCAAGCGCGTCGATACCGAAATATGGAAGTCCGTCCTTTATTCTCGGCTCGACCGTCTTTCTTATCGCCGTTGGCTCTTCGTATATCTCCTTAAGCATAAAGTGGGGGTAGCCACCCTTTTGAGCCTGCTCTATATCCCAATTTATGCTCTCGGTCTTTTGCTCGACAGGCATAAGCTTATCGTCAAAAAAGCTTATTTCCTTTGCCGTGATCTTAGCTATAACACCTTCGTCAAGTCGATAGTATTTGTTAGTGTACCCCAGCACGGCGGGAATGTCCGACGCAATGAACGCCCCGTCCCTGTCCTCGGCGATTATGAGAGGGCTGTCTTTACGGACTGCATAGATGGTATCCTCGAAGCCTTTGAATATCATACCGAAAGCATACGAGCCTCTGATGACCTTCATAGCCTTGGAGATGGCATAAAGCGGGTCCTTCTTCTTTGAAAAGAACATATCGATAAGCTTTGCTCCGCGTTCCGTGTCGGTCTGCGACTCAAAGGTGTAGCCCGCTCCGCCGAGCATTTCCTCTATCTCGGCGTAGTTCTCGATAATTCCGTTATGCACGAGAGACAGATTTTCGGTAGAATGGGGATGAGAGTTTGTGTCCGACGGCTCACCGTGAGTTGCCCAACGGGTATGCCCTATACCGCAGCTTCCGATAAGCTCCTTGCCGCTCGCAAGTTTTGCCTCAAGATCGGCAAGTCTGCCGCGCGACTTGACGGTAGTCAGTCTGCCATGCTCAGACACGGTGATCCCCGCGGAGTCATATCCGCGGTATTCGAGGGCCTTAAGGCCCTCGATGAGAATGGGTACGGTCTTTTTATTACCTGTGTAACCGATTATTCCACACATTTATTTAGTTATCCCTTGCCGAACGGGAACGGACGGCATAAGGGGAGAGTTTTTGCGAACGCTTTTGTTTTGCGGTCACCCGCCTTTTTGTACGTCGCTTGCGACAGTTTACTCTGCCGATGGAGCACCCGCCGAATTTTCGATAACTCCATGCCTCGTCAACCGAGCTTGCTCGGTCTGGCGCTTACGTATAATGGGACGCGATGAGGGAAACTTTCTTAAAAGAAGGTTTCCCTCAAACTCCCCTCAAAGAATTTTAAAATAATGATAATAAAGCTTTCTTTTTTTACACAAACAATCAATTTGTTAAAGTTCTTTTAGGGAAGTCTTTTATGCAAAGGTCTAAAACATTACTTATCAGCGAGCCGTTGCTTTATAGTATTTGCCACGTCGTCTGCGATAGTCTTTATTTGTTCCTCGTCGCTGCCCTCGACCATAACTCTGATAAGCGGCTCTGTACCAGAGGGACGAACGACTATTCTGCCCGATTTACCAAGCTCATTCTTTGCCCAATCAAGCTTTTCGCTTATTTCTCTGTCGGTAAAGAACGCTATCTTGCCCTCGGCGGATATTGTGAGATTGACCATAGTCTGCGGATAGCGCGTCATAACGCTTGCAAGCTCGGAGAGCTTTTTGCCCGAGCGCTTGATATGAACGAGCAGCTGCGCGGCGGTGAGCTGACCGTCTCCCGTCGTCGCGAAATCACGGAAGATGACGTGTCCCGACTGCTCACCGCCAAAGGAATAGTCCTCAAGCAGCATCTCCTCAAGCACGTATCTGTCACCGACCTTAGTGGCAATAAATCTGATGTCGTTATCGTCGCAGAACTTGCCAAAGCCGAAGTTTGACATTATCGTTCCGACGACTGTGTCACGGTTGAGCTTGCCTCTTTTTTTGAGATCAAGAGCGCATATCGCCATTATCATATCACCGTCAATTACGTTTCCAAGCTCGTCGACGCAAAGACATCTGTCAGCGTCTCCGTCAAAAGCCACTCCGCAGTCAAGCTTGTTCTCGACAACATACTTTGCAAGTGCCTCGAGGTGCGTTGAGCCGCAGTCACGGTTGATGTTCACACCGTCAGGATCGTAGGAAAGGAAATGAACGTCAGCTCCAAGCTCCGTAAAAAGCGCGGGAGCTGTCGCGCTCGCCGATCCGTTAGCGCAGTCAATAGCGATATGTAATCCGTCGAGGGAGCAATGCGCCGTGCTCTTGATGTGTCGTATGTAATCGTTTGCCGCGCTCTTGGCATAGGTCACTCTACCGACCTCACCGCCCAAGGGGATTGCATAAGACTTTTCCTTCGCAAGTATGAGGTCCTCTATCTTTTCCTCAAGGAGATCGGGGAGCTTAAAGCCGTTTCCGCTGAATATCTTGATGCCGTTGAATTCCGCTGGATTGTGAGATGCCGAGATCATAACGCCTGCGTCTGCCTTGTATTTGCCGACGAGATACGCGACCGCGGGTGTCGGCACGACACCGAGCTGAATAACGTCAGCTCCTACCGAGCAAAGTCCCGCAATAAGAGCGGCGCTCAGCATATCGGAGGAAGCGCGCGTGTCGCTTCCGATAACGAATGTGGGTCTGTGACGGCAACCGTCCGACAGTACTGCCGCGGCGGCTCTGCCTATCTCCATAGCGAGCTCGCAGGTAAGCTCGGTGTTGGCAACGCCGCGAACACCGTCTGTTCCAAATAGTCTACCCATTTTTGTTCCTTTCAAAAGATTTTTATTTATTTATTTATTTTGATCACCACGTTTTCGCGGGATTTGTATATGCTGTTTGGGGGAACTGTTCCTCGAACTGAGGAAAGGGGATATATGTTGGAGTTTCTTCCAATGACAGTACCGGGATTGAGCACGCTGTTGCAGCCTACCTCAACGAAATCTCCGAGCATAGCGCCGAATTTTTTAAGTCCCGTTTCCATAAAGCCGTCATCGGTCATCACCTTGACGAGCGTCTTGTCACTCTTGACGTTCGAGGTGATAGCGCCCGCGCCAGTATGTGAGCGATACCCGAGAATTGAGTCTCCGACGTAGTTGAAGTGCGGCACTTGAACGCGATCAAAGAGTATGGCGTTTTTTAGCTCACAGGAGTTTCCGACCACACAGCCGTCGCCGACTATGACCGAGCCTCTGATGTACGCGCCCGTGCGCACCTCGGTGTTCTTCCCGATGATGCAAGGGGCATTTATAGTCGCGCTTGTCGCGATACGCGCGGACTTTGCTATCCACACGCCCTCGGAAACATTGTCGTACTCATCGGGAGAAAGAGTAGCTCCGATAGCGAGCACAGCTTCTTTTATTTTTGACAGAGCCTGCCAGGGATATTCGCACTCGGCGAGCATATCCGCCGCAAGCGTATGTGAAAGGTCGTAAAGCTCAAGAGTTTTAACTGTAAGCATAATGTTTCCTGCTTTCTTTATCAATTTATGAAAGTCAATGCTGTGTTTATTTGAAGGCTATTCAAAGGGAGCTTAATTCAACTCAAGATATTCCTCAAGACAAAGGCTTGAGAGGTACATTTCGGTTGCCGCCTCTCTGCCGACGAAGCGGAAGTGCCAAGGCTCGTATTTATAGCCGGTCACATCCACCTTGTCTGATGGATAGCGAAGCACAAAGCCGTATTTGTGAGCGTTGTCACGCAACCACTCAAATGCCTGAGTTGCCTCAAAGGTCTCATCGAGATCGGTCATCGAGGTCGTCATAAAGTCTATGCAAAGTCCCGTCTGATGCTCGCTCGTGCCGGGGCGCGCCGAATATGTCAGCGCACGCTCCTCCGCTTCTTCACGTGTCATTCCCTCAGCCATATGCTGTGAGACGTACCTGTTCCAGAGATCTACCTGATAGCTATAAGACCTGTACGCACTTGTAACGTACGTGTCTTTTATTCCGTCCGCTTGCATACAAAGCATCATAAAATACAAGGCGTCAGCCGCGTCCTCACGCAGATAAAGTGTTTTGCCTGATGCGGTCTCGCACTTGAGCGATACGAGATCTGAAGGAGCGTAGTTTTCGCCGAGAGGCGTTTGCTTGTTGGCGAGCAACAGATATTCCTCGGGATCCTCGGGAGACATAGCTGAAAGATACGGCTCAGAGGTCAGAGGATATTCGTATTTATATTCGTTTGTCACTTGTTGTATACCAACGAGAACGGTGAAGTTGTCTGTGTAAAACAATATCTCCAACGGCTCGAAAACATCCTTTTTGTCAGTCGCGCGTACTCTGCGCGCGATTTTTATGGTGTTGGTGTCCCTGTCGAGAGTAAAGCGCATGGAGTCGCCTATCGCTTTGGTGAGAAAATCGTAAGGCACATAACACTTATCCGCGCTTACTGCAGCCACACCCCCGATCTCAACTCTTGAGCCGTTTATAACTGCCTCGGTGCTTTCGTTTTCAAAACGGAGATAGTTATCCTTGTTGGAGGTGAACTTGACAGAGGTCTTCGTTCCCGTAACGGTAAGCTCCGCGTATTCCGCGATCTTATACATATCAACGTAAATAATTCCGTCTCTCATAAGTTCCTCATATTTTGCTGTGAGAGTTGACTTTTCGGTGTATTTTCCATCGCCGAAGATAAGCGTGAAGTCCGACTTGTTCTCGCGTGCGCCTATCTTCCTTGCGAGAAAGACAGCTCCAAGTACTAACAGCGCTACTATCAGCACGGCAAGCACCGCGCAAAGAATGGCAAACGATTTATTCTTCTTTGTGAAGCGCCATAGCTTTGCCTTGTCGGAGTTGTCGAAGTGAGTGAGTCTGCGTCGCTTTTTTCTGTCCTCTTGGACACTTCTCTTTATCATCAGCAGCTCCTCATCGTTAAGAGGCGCGGGAGAGGAGGCGACAGTATTAGTCTCTTGCGCGGAGCTTTCGGAAACGACGCTCTGCTGTTCTTCGTTGATACCGTTTTGAGTATCTTTATTTTTCTTTTTCATTCTGTATCCTCAAATATTAGATATTTCAGGGCTTGTTTTCGATTATTATAAAAAACGGGGAGGTTGGGGAGTTGAGTATATTTATTCTCGTAGCGCACACCTTGTAGCGAGAGAGCGTTGAGAGATACTCGCATATCATCTTGCCCTCCGCTTCTCCCTCAGCGTGACCGGGATATACCGCGACGAGAATTATGGCATCCCTGTCCATAAGAGATATTGCCGCCTCTATCGCGGGCAGGGTGGTGGAGCGCATCGTGGTGACGGTCTTGTCGCTACCGGGCAGATAGCCGAGGTTGAACATTCCCGCCTTTATCGGGCGCTCAACGTATTTCCTTACGTTGTGGTGGGAGTCGAGAATAAGAGTGTAGTTGTTGGGACAGCCCGCAGCCTTCAGATGCTCCGAGGTGGACGCGAGCGCCATTTCCTGAATATCAAAGGCGTACACGTGTCCGCTCTCTCCAACTGTCTTTGAGAGAAATTCCGTGTCGTGACCGTTGCCCATTGTGAAGTCTACGGCAACGTCGCCCTCGTGAAGATGCGTAAGTATAAAATGCTTTTGCAGGTCAAGCAGATCTATCATAAGTATATGCCAATTCCTTTGATTTATTAGTTTTACTTGTCGGACCTGTGAAGGTCTGAGCGTAAGAATTTCATAGCGCGCTCGACAGCGTCCTTTGAATCGTACCAAGGCTCGGAGTCATAGCGATAGTCGAATTTTTTGCAAAACCAACTGACGTCCTCGCTGAGCTTTTCGATGTAAGTGTTGACGATAGCGGCACAAGCCTTTTCAAAATCGGGGAAACGCTTTTTTCCAAGACGTTCCTTGCCACACTCAAGCAGCATTCTGTAATGGGGCAGACAAAAATACGGCTGAGCGGCGAGCTTTTCGCGGAAAGCCTCGTCTCTGTCCCATAAAAATACGGCGGTCTCTATCATATGCACGAAGTTGAAGTCAATGCGCTTGCATACGTAGCAGCCGCTCTCAAGCTCTCCTATGCGCTTGATTGCCGCCGCGCCGGGCTGGGAGAAAAGTCCACCGCCCCTTATCTCCTTTTTGAGGTCGTTGATATGACTCTCAAGCGTAAGCGCCATTCCGAGTCTGTTCTTGCGGACGAACATCATATCGTAATGCGTTCGGCAGAAGCCCTGCTCATTGGTCTTTATTCTGACGTCGGGCTCCATCATAGACGCTCCAAGTATGAGATCAAGCTCGTCGTTTTCCAGCCTCGCGTGCAAGGCGCAGAACGGACAGCCGCAGGCTCTGTCGGCGGCAGAGGCTTCAAACGCCTCGTTTACGGGTATTGTATAAATTTGTTCCATTTGTGCTTTTCCTTTGCGAAAAATATTGAAAAATACGCTTATTTGTGGTATAATCGATTACGGTGCTGAAAATGTATACACCTAACATTTATTATACCATATAATTATATACATTTCAAGAGGGTTTGACCAAATACGCAAATCTTTGGGCAAAATACGCAAAAGAAAGGAGCTTTATTTATGGATATATACGAGAGCAGGCAGGGGAGTATGCCCGTGATACGTATGACTGACGTAAAATACTTTGATGTTGAAAAGACCTTTGATTGCGGTCAGTGTTTTCGCTTTGACAGAGTGGATGCATCCTCGCACGAAGCGGAATTTGCGGGAGTGGCTCACGGGCGGCACGTGTCCTTCGCTCAGGACGGTGAAACACTTTATATTTATGGCTCTGACAGAGCGGATCTTGAGAATATATGGCGCAGATATCTTTCACTCGACGTTGATTATGAGCAGGTGAACAGGGATATACTTGAACACGACGGAAGTGAGGCGATGAGAAACGCTATGGAGTACGGCAGAGGTATACGCATACTCAAGCAGGACTCCTATGAGGCGGTCATATCCTTTATCATATCGCAGAATAACAATATCCCACGTATAAAGAAGATAATCGAGGCGATGTCCAAAAGCAGCGGCACGCCTATAGAGCTGAGCGATGAGGCTTTGACGCATACGTCGGGGGCATCGTCCCTTTGCGCGTTCCCAAGCAAAGAGGCGCTTGTTGAGCTTGGTGAGCAAGGACTGTTTGAGCTTAAGACGGGCTTCAGAGCAAAGTACATATACGATGCCGTGACCAAGCTGTCACACGGCGAGCTCGACCTTGAAGCACTTGAGGATCTGGACGATACCGATGCCTGCATAGAAAAACTTTGCGAGGTAAAGGGAATAGGACTTAAGGTGGCGAGCTGCGCGGCTCTGTTCGGTCTTGCGAGATACGATGCCTTTCCCGTTGACGTGTGGATGAAGCGAGTAGCCGAGAAGTATTTTCCCGAGGACAAGCAATTCAGCGGCGCGCGCTTCGGAAAATACGCAGGAATAGCGCAACAGTATTTATTCTATTACGAAAGATACCACGGTGGGGGAAATTAAATATTGGCAGATATGCGTTTTTTGAGGGTGATTTCTTTTTAAAAGTCACCCTCATTCTGCTTTCTTGCGGTTAAATCTCTTTGGGTTGTAGAAAAATTCATAAATTTATAGTATAATTTAAAAAATAATTTAAAAAACTCTTGACTTTACAGTTAACTATAATGTTATACTACTAATACGGCAGGAGGTGATAGCATGATAAAAATAGGTGATTTGGCGAAGATCTGTAACGTTAGCACGCAAACGTTGCGGTATTATGATTCCGAGGGAGTGCTGAAGGCTGATGTTACCGCTCCATCAAGCGGATACCGATTTTATTCGACTGACGCGGTCGAAAAATACAAGCAGATACTGTTCTACAAAAATCTCGGTTTTTCCTTGGATGAGATAAAAAGAATACAAGTGGCAACAAGCGATGAATTACGTGATATCCTGCTAAAGAAAAAGGACGAGTTGTCTTGTTCAATCGATAAATTCAAAAATCAGATCAAGACAATCAACGATATTTGCGAGAGCGGTTTTAAAAAAACCGTTTTGTCGGAAATACTTCTTTTGCCATTTGAAAACGATCCTCAAGTGATTGGTAAATGGCAGTTGTGCGGAAAGCTCCTTGATGAGAATGATCTAACGTCCTTAAAAAAGATAAATGCGGAAATAGCTGACGAGGAAATAATATTTATGCCCGGCGGTGCTTTTGCTTGGAAATATTTCTGGACCAAAGGAATACTTTACAGGCTCTCTCCAAAATACAAATTTGCGATACCGAATTCGTATAGGATGTTAGAGCAAGATGGAACACGATATATTATTGTTCAATTTATGAGTGATGATTGTATAGATAAGGGAGTAGATAGTGTAACACTCTTGTATCGCCAAATTGATACTGTTGCGTATACGGAACAAAAAATACGCCGTAATATTGATAAAACCGATCTCCCGTTTGTTGACGATAAATCGGTTCACGGTGAATGGGCGGCATTCGATTTCGTTCCCGACATATCAAAATTCAATCCAAACCAAAGATACAGTAAGGATATTTATGTGGCAGATATTCGTTTTTTGCCTCGTGGAATATGCTCAAGGAGTATCAAAACCATGTCGGGAAGAGCCAACTTTATGCTTCGCTATACTAAAGGCTTTGTTATGGACGATAAAGAAATGACAGCGGAAGAATACCGTATAAAATCGATAAACGGCAAGGATTATCTCTTTGTACAGCATAAATCCGGAGATTATTTTTACGGCGGAATGACACCCCATTGGTATGTTTTTAGAAGAAAGGAAAAATAATATGAAAAAATATATGGCTTTAATATGTGTGATATTATTGGTGCTTTTGACGGCATGCAATAATCAGTCTTCCACGCCACCTACCACCGATACTCCAAGTGGAAATCAAGGCACCACACCACCCGCTGATGAGCAGAAAAATCCGATAAGCAGCGTGGAAAAATTAGCTGACGTAGACGGAGTTATTGAGGTAAAGAAGCAGACCTTTTCAACACAGATTAAGGGCGCGGTAGCATATAAGATAATATACGAATCCTCAAACGGAAAACTTGCTGCCGACGTAGTTCTTCCCGACGATTATACAGACGAAAACAAACAATATACGGTCTTGATATATTTTCCTCAAGTAACTACATATATAGACATCCTCGCGTCAAGATACGCACTTAACGATATTATAGTAATACGCCCGTACGCAAGAGGATACGGCGAGAGCGAAGGCACAAGAGATTTAGGAGGGGCCAAGGACCTTGCAGACGCGCAAAAGCTTTTGGAAATATTTGACCGCGCGAGCTTCATTGAGAACTCCAAGATCTTTGTTGCAGGCTCTTCCGAGGGCTCTATAACCGCTCTTCGTTTATTTGCCGAGGACACTAACAAGCGAATAAGCGGTTGTGCCGTGGTAGACGTAATATCCGATCTTCCAAGCTATGCTGAATTTCGCGGAGACGGCATCAAGAATCTTAATGCTTCTCTAATCGGCAAAACATATGAAGAAGCACCCGAGGAATACGCTCTTCGTTCCGCGGTGAATTTTGGCCAAAAGCTGGACAGACCTATGTTGATCATTGCATTTACGGATAGTCCCTTTTTCCCCGTAGAACAAGCGGATGCGCTTTATGACTCGGTAAAGGATACCAACAAAAACTGCACGTATAATAAGATCGACGCACGCTCGTCGGATTTCAACGGCGAAGCTCTGCAAAGGTTACTCTCTTGGATAAATCAAAATGATTAAACGTGTTATTTCTATATTGTTTATTGCTTCTTTTACTTTTTGTCTATATGGGTGTAATTCATTATCTTCAAGCGAGATAACAGACACAAGTGAGATTGAGCAAACCGAAACGGATTATATTGTTCGTACCGATTGGATGACGTTCTGTTTTTCAAAAAAAGATTTCAAGGAAGCCGACGTATCAAGCATCGCAGCAGAGGCAGAAACGCTTATGTCGGACATCAGAAACTATCTTAACGTAAACTATACCCTTGAAGACGCAAAGGAGACAGTGTGTTATTTCGACAGTGCCTATCGAAATGAAAACGGTCAAAAACGCTCCCAGTGCTTTTGGAATGAACGTAAGATGCATTGCCTTTCGCTTGATGATTTTGTACATGAATACGTACATATGGTAAGCGAGAGCAGCTCGGATCTTGTTTATCATCCGAGCAAGCTTTTCAGCGAGGGCTTGGCAGAGTACGTAAGCTTTAATTTTTATGACAGTATAGCATCGCAAAAATATACTTTTTTCAAGGAAGAAGCTATCTCAGAAAACACAAACGCGACAGAGCATCAAAAGATATGCGACATTTTGTCCGATAACGAACTCGAATATAACGAAAAAAACTACTACCGAGCCTTTCTTGCGCTATTGGATAAAAATTATGACATTTCCCAAATTGACAAAAGTACAGATATTTACAAATACATTGTAGGATATGTTTTTGTAGATTACTGTATAAACCAACTAGGTGGACTTGATAAGTTTATGTCCGCGTATTGTGATAGCGTGACATTTACTGATATATACGAAAAATCTGTTGATAGCCTTGTTTTGGAAGCATGCGCCTATAACACAACTTTATTATCAAGCAATATTAAGTAACAATATAACACAAACACAGAAAGCAAAACGAAAAAAGGAGCTACTTCAAATGAAGTAACTCCTTTTTTGGCACGGCGTAAGGGATTCGAACCCCCGACCTTTTGGTTCGTAGCCAAACACTCTATCCAGCTGAGCTAACGCCGCATGACGCTTACAGTCGTATTCGTCCGTTCGCGTACCCGTATATAATATCACAATTCTATTTTTTTGTCAATACCTTTTTGAAAATTTTCTTGTTTGTTTTATTTATTATAAATACTATACGGCGATACGTTTTCAAGAAATTCCGACATGATCTGCTTGCTTACGTTCTCCGTGCCTCGCAAGGATATGCGTGCGCCATGCGCTTTTTTTGTGAATTCCTCAATATAGCGCGCGGTGTCGGTCTCGCCGATGCTTTTATCGTCGCTTGCACTCAACAAGCGCCTCAGTCGCTCAAAGTCAAGGCAGAAAAAGTCGATGATGTTGTGTCTCGGCGCGCAGCTCAGCAAAAGGGGAGTGTCAATGAGCAGTCCCTTGGATATAAATCCGTTAAATTCTCTGCCCTCGTCCTCAAGCATACAAAATACCTTATGGAGCAATAGGACGTGTTCAAGCGCACTGTCAGGTGTGTAAAGAGAAGAGCAGAGGAGTGACACACGCCCCCATATCCCCGCTCGATATATGGCTCTTACGTCGGAAATAAAGCTATCGGTATCGTCGGCGCGCGCAAAGGCGACGAGCTCAGCGCCTGTGTTTGTGTCGGCAAGCTCGCAAAGCCACTCGTAGTAGGCCTGCTCATCGGTGTGTTCTTGCTTGATAGCGACGATACCGCTGTACGGCGTATCGGCAATGCTGAGGACGGAGCTTGTCTCAAGCAGAGCGCGGGTGACAGGCTTGCGTCTGTTCCTTGCGCGAGAGCCGAAATAGCTGTTTATGGTCTCAAGGTCGGGGTTTACGTATAGCTTTGAGTGCGCGCTGTCAAGTATGGCTATGCCGTCCAAGGAGAGCATAGAGGGAGCATCAACGCATAGGGCGGGCAAACGGCAAAAGTGCGCGAGGCGCAGAGCGTCTTTGATAGCGCTTTCGGGAATGTCGTTTGGAAAGACCATTCCCACGGCAGACGAAAGCAGGGCATCGGACAGCTCGTCCTTGCCGTTCCATATAAGTATCCTTGCGCTATCGCTGCTGCACCCTCCTGCCTTTTTTACACCGCACA
>JAZSNX010000013.1:0-5673 GCA_045536665.1 Eubacteriales bacterium | reverse complement strand
AAGGAGAAAATTATGAGTAACAAGCAATTGGATTGGTCCAATCTGGGCTTTGGATATGTTCAGACGGACAAAAGATACGTTTCAAATTTCAAAGACGGTGCGTGGGGCGAGGGATTTCTCACCGAGGACGGACGCATCGTACCGTTTCGCCCCGCCCCCAACGCAAGGCGTATGGCTGACAGCGCAAGAAGACTTGAAATGCCCGCTTATCCCGAGGATAAGTTTGTTGAGGCAGTAGAGGCAGTAGTTGCCGCAAACGCGGATTTCGTTCCTCCTTACGGCTCTGGTGCAACTATGTATCTCCGTCCTTATATGTTCGGAAGCAACCCCGTTATCGGCGTAAAGCCCGCAACGGAGTATCAGTTCCGTATATTCGCTACACCCGTTGGTCCTTACTTCAAGGGCGGCGCAAAGCCTCTTACACTTCGCGTTTGCGATTTTGACCGTGCCGCTCCCCGCGGAACAGGTCACATCAAGGCAGGACTTAACTATGCAATGAGCTTGCACGCGATCGTTGACGCGCACAATCAAGGATACGACGAGAATATGTATCTCGATTCCGCGACAAGAACAAAAGTCGAGGAGACAGGCGGAGCAAACTTCATATTTATCACTAAGGACGGCAAGCTTGTTACACCTAAGTCCGATACTATTCTCCCGTCCATTACAAGACGTTCGCTTTGCTATGTAGCAAAGGAATATCTCGGTATGGAGGTCGAGGAGAGAGAAGTGCTTATTGATGAGGTCAAGGACTTCGCAGAATGCGGCCTTTGCGGTACAGCGGCAGTTATTTCTCCCGTTGGAAAGATCGTTGACCACGGTAAGGAGATCTGCTTCCCGAGTGGTATGACCGAAATGGGAGCGATCACAAAGAAGCTTTACGATACTCTCACAGGTATCCAGATGGGCAGACTCGAAGCTCCCGAAGGCTGGATTCGCGAGATCAAGGTAAAATAAAAGTATATAAAAAATTCCTTGAAGGCATAGCTTGTTGCCTTCAAGGAATTTTTGATTTTAAGACGTTGTCATTTGCGATTGCTTTTTATGATTTAGTGTGGTATAATTAAAACGAATAAATATAGAAGGAGAACTACGCAAATGAAAAAATACGTTCTTGCATTGGATGAAGGAACTACCAGCGCGCGAGCTATATTGTTTGATAAGAGCTCCAATATAATTTCTATGGCGCAGCACGAGATAAAGCAGATATATCCGAAGCCGGGCTGGGTAGAGCAGGACCCGATGGATATTTACGCAAATCAGTATGCCGCTCTTACCGAATGCATCGCCAAAAGCGGAATTTCTGCCGATGAGATCGCCGCTGTCGGTATCACAAATCAAAGAGAGACGGTTATACTTTGGGATAAGAATACGGGAAAACCTGTCTATAACGCAATAGTCTGGCAATGCAGACGTACTGCGGATATTTGCGAGGAGCTTGAGGCGGCAGGACACGGTGAGTATATCCGCAAGACGACGGGACTCAGAATAGACCCTTACTTCAGCGGTACGAAGATAAAGTGGATACTAGATAACGTTGATGGCGTGAGGGAGAGGGCAAGACTCGGCGAGGTGCTGGCAGGTACTGTTGACACGTGGCTTCTCTGGAAACTGACCGACGGAGGGGTGTTCGTTACAGACCGCACAAATGCCTCAAGAACAATGCTTTGCAATATACACACGGGTGAATGGGATAAGTCGATGCTCGATATGCTTGATATTCCCAAAGAAATGTTACCCGAAATAAAAAGCAGCAGCGAAATATACGGCACTTTTGAGTGTATGGGCGCGGAGCTTTGCGTCGCGGGTATTGCGGGAGACCAACAGTCGGCGTTGTTCGGTCAGACTTGCTTTCTCTCGGGTGAGGCTAAAAACACCTACGGAACGGGTTGCTTTTTGCTTGCGCATACGGGAGAGAATGCCATTGAAAGCAAGCACGGACTTCTGACTACGGTTGCCGCGACTGAAAAAGGACGCCCAATCGAGTATGCGCTTGAGGGAAGCGTATTTGTCGGCGGCGCAGTTATACGTTGGCTGCGTGACGAATTGAAGCTTATTCACGAGGCTTCTGACAGTGAGTATTTTGCGCGAAAGGTAAAGACAAGCGAGGGCGTATATATCGTTCCTGCCTTTAGCGGCTTGGGCGCGCCCATATGGGATATGCACGCTCGGGGAACGATATTGGGACTCACCGCAGGCACGGGGAAAAATCATATCATCCGTGCGGCACTTGAGTCGATAGCATATCAGACAGAGGATGTCATTGCCGCAATGAATGCGGATATCACAATGATGAATGGGGAGCATAAGTCGGGCACTATATCGCTGCTTAAGGTGGACGGCGGCGCGTCGGCAAACGACCTGCTTATGCAGATGCAAAGCGATATTTCATACGTTACGGTTCAAAGCTCCGCTAATCCTGAGGCTACCGCCGCGGGAGCTGCGTTTCTTGCGGGACTTGCGGTTGGCTTTTTTGCCGACAGAAGCGAGCTTAAGTTCCTATGTGCGTCGGGAAAGATCTTTGAGCCTTGTATGACAGAGAGCGAGCGCAAAGCACTGCTTGACGGCTGGCATAGGGCAGTTTCGGCTTGCAGATATTTTGGCGAAAGCGAGGAATAATACAAATGATAGAGAAAAAGATATTCTGCGTTCCGTCCTCTGACGGCGTTCACGATTTGTCGGGCGTGGTTTATTTGCCCGACGGTGAAATAAAGGGACTTTTCCACGTCGTTCACGGAATGACGGAGCATATGGCAAGATACGACCGCTTTCTTTCGGATATGGCGGCGGAGGGCTGGTTAAGCTTTGGCTATGATCATCTCGGACACGGAAAGACCGTAAACGACGATTCCGAGCTTGGGTATATAGCGAAGTAAAATTGATATCAAATCAGGAAGAGCCTTACGGAACACCAGCGGATGGCAGTATAGGTTACGAAGCACCGCGGCCTAATGAGCCGAGCATAGCCTGGGGATTAGACATGGGTCTGTTTGACATAACAGGCGACGGCATCCCCGAACTTTTGCTTAATTTGGGCGGTGGCTCAGCAGGCAACGATTATTTTTATATCTATGATATTTTTTCTGGGAAGCATATTGGAATACTTGGCGGTGGTGGGGATAAAGCTTGGAATATCTATTATGATATTCAAAATGATCGATACATACCAGTTGGGAGATATGATTTGCGTTCGGGAGACGCAGGAAGTTCACACCACATTAGTACGATTCAATATTCTAAAGAAGATCAGTTATATTATGGAAAAGCTTTATTTTATTCTGCATATGAGTATGATAAAATAATAACTAAAGATGAAGATGGGAAGATAGACAGTATTGAACTGAGTATAGAAGATGTAGAGTTTATGGTAAATGGCGAACCAATTGGATTTCAATCCTATCACTATGAATTAACAGAATTTTATCAAGAATACAGTTTAGTTCCTCATACCGGTCTTATGCTCTATTATTGGAGTGATGTATCTGACGATGATGACAGTTATCAAGAACGTGCAGAGAAGATGGCTCAAATGCTTTTATATGGTTCAGGACAAAAGTTCGTCAAAACAAATAATTGAGGGTTAACTTATGAAATCTAACAAGCCACGAAAAAGAAACGTGTTCCTTGAAACCGTTGGCGATATTTTTTACATTCTATGGTTCGCCATCTACCATCTTGGGAAAGCATTGCGTTATTTGTGCAGAGCACCCATCAGGGCTATAAAATGCAAAATTGGATATTATAAATCTCCGTTTTATAAGGTGACCGGGATAGAAAAGAAGGATTTTTACGGTGGTTCATCTTGGGCTATTGGCAACGATCAGCGTTATCTTGTCTGTAATGTCATAGGCAAGATGAAGTTGCCCCTTGAGGCGGTTTCTGTTGATAATCCTCGAAATCAAGAAGAGTCTTTGATGTATTACCATATATACAAGGACACGATCATTGTTACCCACGGATTTTATGAAGCTACTATTTGGGATAATGGTAATTATTATATTGATCGTAATCACCACGAGGATCACGAAGAATACGGAACGGCATATTCGGTGTCTGAATTTGCAAAAATGAAATGGATGCAGTTCATTCGACCCGAACATCAACATTTGTCGATCAAAGTCTTACATTCAAATAAGAGGTATCGTTTTCAAGGTCGCCCTGCGGATACATACGATTTATCACCGACCGGAATATTTTATCGCAAACTCGGAAATCTGAAAAAGATTTTCAGATAGGAGAGAGCTTTGAAGATAATATTCTTAGACATAGACGGCGTTTTGAATAGCATTGCTTTTGACCGTGAGCGCACTAACGAGCAGGGAAACATCGACGAAACAAGGCTTCCTCTTTTAAAGCAAATCCTTGACGAAACCGGCGCACTCATTGTTATTTCGTCCTCATGGAGAAAGCATTGGGGCACAGAGCCGAGTTTGTGTGATAAATTGGGAGCGGAAATCAATAATCTCTTTGCTAAATACGATATTGCGATATATGACAAAACTCCTCAACTACAGGGTAACGACCGCGTCGAGGAAATTCGATTGTGGTTGAGCCAAAATAAAACGGTAAAACAATTCGTTGTCTTGGATGATATTTCGTTTGGGTGGGGAGCGGATTTGCAAGACCATCTTGCGAAAACGAATTGCAGAATCGGTAGTGGTCTTGAGAGGCAACACGTAAGGAGAGCGATAGAATTGCTTAGTAAAGGAGAATGTGATAGGTGCGTAAGTCCTTCATTTTTAGGCGAGCGAACATCGGCATCAGATCCTCGTCGATGACCTTGGAATAAAAATTGTAGGTCTGCGGAGAGAGCGTGTTCTTTTTGACCTCGAGATACTGAACGCAAAAATCGGCGAAGGTGATCTTGTTGGGGCGAACCGAACGCATCGGCCCCTCATTTTCGATCTCTTGCTCAAAGGTGGCGATGAACACCTAAAGCTCACGGTTGAGCTTGCAGTAGGGAAGATTTGGCTTCGAGGGCTTAAAGGTCTTGGAGCGTGCGATTTGCTTTCCGTTGGAATCGACTCCACAGGAAACGCGGACGAGATACGTGCCGTTGGGTTTTGATACGATGCTTGCCATAATTTTTTCCACCTTGATGGCTAAAATTTTGCACTCGTGAAATGGAGTGAATGTCTCTTCTTTCCGAAGGTAAGACCGAAAGCCTCTACCATTTGCAAACTGTGCCAACTGAAACCTATGTACTAAACTATGTACTGACCTCTACCATCGGCAAATTCAGATCAGGGAGGGAACAAAAAAATCGCACCCCAAAAAGTGCGAAAAAGTCAGTAAATACAAAGAAAAATCGGGAATCTTACGACTCCCGATTTTTGGTCTGAGTGACAAGACTTGAACTTGCGGCCTCTACCACCCCAACTCAAGGTTGAACGTTTTTCTGGTCATTTTACCTTTTTTCAGACCTTTCCGCTACGACAAAAATGGCCTTTCGCGCTCTCGTACACGCTTGTTTCCATATATTCCGAACGTGGTTGTGGTCAAACATGTGGTCGTAATTCCTATTGCTTTTTATGGGGAACAGCTCACAAGCTTCAACCATTGCATCGCAGTAAACAAAGATAAGGGGGGGAGAAAATAGCTTCATATATACGAACGATTCTCAGGCCATCGCTGTCATACCGCTAAACGACATCGTAACTTTTGCCCGTTTCC
>JAZSNX010000014.1:0-13100 GCA_045536665.1 Eubacteriales bacterium | reverse complement strand
CCGCTTGGCCTCCGACTTTGCTGAGCTTGACCTTTGCCGTCAGGCGGACGTTGAGGAATTTTTTGCCGCAGAAAAGCCCGAATATGTGTTTTTGGCGGCAGCTAAGGTCGGCGGCATTGAGGCAAATCAGAGCGCGCTTGCTGATTTTATGTATGACAATATGATACTTGAGATGAACGTCATACATTCTGCCTACAAAAACGGCTGTAAAAAGCTTGAGTTTCTCGGCTCTTCCTGTATCTATCCTCGCTTAGCCCCTCAGCCTATGCCCGAGAGCTGTCTTTTGACCTCGGAATTGGAAAAGACAAACGAGGCATACGCTTTGGCTAAAATATCCGGTCTTAAATATTGTGAATATCTCAACCGTCAATACGGCACAGACTATATTTCCGTTATGCCAACAAACCTGTACGGACCTAACGATAACTATCATCCGGAGCATTCTCACGTGTTGCCCGCGCTTATCAGACGCTTTCACGAGGCAAAGGTTGAGAACAAGCCCTACGTTGTATGCTGGGGAGACGGAAGTCCGCTCAGAGAATTTCTGTACGTTGACGATCTCGCCGAGCTGTGCGTATTCCTTATGAACAATTACAGCGGAAACGAGACCGTAAACGCGGGTACAGGCAAGGAGCTTAGCATAAAGGAGCTGACGGAGCTTGTCGCCAAGGTCGTTGGATATGACGGAGAGATACGCTGGGATATCACAAGACCGAACGGTACACCTAGAAAGCTTCTTGACGTTTCCAAGGCGACGGGACTCGGCTGGACGTATAAGACCGAGCTTGAGGACGGAATACGACTGTCATACGAAGATTTTCTAAGCAACCCCATCAGAGCAGAAAGATAAAAAAATGTGAGAGACCGTATACCGTATTTATACGGTCTCTTTTAATAGGAAAAGGAGAATTTATGAATATCATATTATTATCGGGCGGCTCGGGAAAGCGACTGTGGCCGCTTTCAAACGACATTCGCTCAAAGCAGTTTATCAAGCTTTTTAAAAACGGGGACGGGTACGAGTCTATGGTGCAGAGGGTATACAGACAGATAAAGAGCGCCGACCCCGATGCCGTGATCACCATTGCTACGTCAAAGTCACAGGTGTCGGCGATACATAACCAGCTTGGGGAGAGCGTGGGCATTTCGGTAGAGCCCTGCCGAAGAGATACGTTCCCCGCCATCGCACTGGCAACGGCTTATCTGCACGATATACAGGGCGTGTCCGAGGACGAGTCGGTGGTCGTTTGTCCCGTTGACCCATACGTTAACGACGATTATTTCAGATGCGTAAAAAGTCTTGGCGAGCAGGCTGATAGGGGAGAGGCAAATCTTGTGCTGATGGGTATACAGCCTACCTATCCAAGTGAGAAATACGGATATATCATTCCCGAGAGCGGTGAGCAGATAAGCTACGTTTCTACCTTTAAGGAGAAGCCTGACGCAAGGACGGCGGAGAAATATATTGCCGAGGGCGCGCTGTGGAATGGCGGAGTTTTCGCGTACAAGCTTGGTTACGTGCTTAATAAGGCGCACGAGCTGATGGATTTTAGCGATTATCACGACTTGTTCGCTAAATATGATACCCTTACAAAAATAAGCTTCGACTATGCGGTGGTAGAAAAGGAAAGCCGTATACAGGTGCTTCGCTTTGCGGGAGAATGGAAGGATATCGGTACGTGGAATACTCTTACCGAGGCTATGGACGAGTGCTCGATAGGCGACGTTATGATGAATGATAGCTGTGAGAATGTTCACGTTATAAACGAGCTTGGCATTCCCGTGCTCGCTATGGGGCTTAAGGACGTGGTGATATCAGCCAGCAGTGAGGGAATACTTGTGTCGGATAAGGAAAGCTCAAGCTATATCAAGCCGTTTGTTGATACAATAGACAGGCAGATAATGTTTGCGGAAAAATCGTGGGGAAGCTTTAAGGTCATAGACGTCGAGGAGGACAGCCTTGTGATAAACGTTACCTTGAATTCGGGACACTCGATGAACTATCACAGTCATCAGAAGCGTGACGAGGTGTGGGTGGTCGTGTCTGGAAACGGACGCGCTTGCGTGGACGGTGAGCATAGGAGTATTTCCGTTGGCGACGTTGTTGTAATGAAGGCGGGTTGCCGACATACGGTCTTTGCCGATACACAGCTGAGGCTCGTTGAGGTGCAGCTTGGACGGGACATAAGCGTCCACGATAAAATAAAATATTCACTTGGAAATGGAGAGATAATATGAGCCGTAACACAAGAGAGATATATGAAAGATGGCTTGAGTGTGCCGTGGCTGACGCGGACGTTGCGAAAGAGCTGATGAAGATGCAAAATGACGGCGCGGCAATTGAGGATGCGTTTTATAGAGAGCTCGAGTTTGGAACGGGAGGACTCAGAGGCGTTATAGGGGCGGGAACAAACCGTATGAACGTGTATACCGTTGCTAAGGCATCACAGGGCTTGGCAAATTACGTTATCAAGCATTTTGCCGAAGGTGAGCGAAGAATAGCGGTGAGCTACGATTCCCGCATAAAATCGGAGCTGTTCGCGAGAACGGCGTGCTCGGTCTTTGCGGCTAACGGCATTAAGGTGTATATATATTCCGAGCTTATGCCGACACCCTGTCTTTCGTTTGCTACAAGAGAGCTCGGCTGCTCGGCGGGAGTGATGATAACAGCCTCGCATAATCCCGCGAAATATAACGGCTATAAGGTCTACGGAGCTGACGGCTGTCAGATAACCAACGAGGCGGCGGGCGAGATACTTG
This sequence comes from Eubacteriales bacterium, assembly GCA_045536665.1. GTDB lineage: Bacteria > Bacillota > Clostridia > Oscillospirales > CAG-272 > HGM12713. Next base: position 10,340 of record JAZSNX010000014.1, on the reverse strand, counting down.
ACGAGATACAGCGCCTTGATATATTCGCCGACGTGAGTGCATCGGATCTCTCCGATGCCTTTGAAAATGGCATAGTAAGCTATATTCCCGATGACGTTTATACCGCGTTTACCCGACAGGTCAAGGCGCAGTCTATGCTCGCGGACACGGATGATGTGTCAAAGGACGTTTCCATAGTTTATTCTCCGCTCAACGGAACGGGTCTTAAGCCCGTGCTCAGAGCACTCAGAGAAAGCGGATTTACCAATATTACGGTGGTCAGGGAGCAGGAGTCGCCCGATGGAAATTTCCCAACGTGTCCGTACCCTAATCCCGAGATAAAGCAGGCGCTCTCGCTTGGTATAGAATATGCCAAAAGGCACAACGCCGAGCTTTTGCTTGCCACCGACCCCGACTGTGACCGTGTGGGGATAGCGGTAAGAGATGACGGTGGTGAATACGTGCTGATGAGCGGGAACGAGGTCGGTATGCTTTTGCTTGACTATATCTGCTCCCGCCGCATCGCTCTCGGTACTATGCCAAAGGACGCCGTGGCGGTAAAGACTGTTGTTACCATAGATATGGCGGAGCGTATCGCAAAAAGCTACGGAGTACGTACTGTTAACGTGCTTACTGGCTTTAAATATATCGGAGAGCAGATAGGTATGCTTGAAAAGCAGGGCAAGACTGATTCTTACGTGTTTGGTTTTGAGGAAAGCTACGGATATCTTTCGGGTAGCTACGTCAGAGATAAGGATGCCGTAAACGGAGCGTTCCTGATATGCGAAATGTTCGCGTACTATAAGAGTAAAGGAACAGGACTTATACAAAAGCTGAATGACCTCTACTCAAAGTACGGCTATTGCCTTAACACTCTGCATTCGTATGAGTTTGAGGGCTCTGCGGGAATGGCTAATATGAGAGATATTATGGCGGATCTCAGAGGGGAACTGAAGCACCTTGGCTCAAAGGAGATAAGAGAAAAGCTTGACTATTCCAAGGGGATCGACGGTCTGCCAAAGTCCGACGTGCTGAAATTTATGCTTTCCGACGATTGCTCGGTGGTGGTCCGCCCATCGGGAACTGAGCCCAAGCTCAAAACGTATATCTCGGTCAGCGCAAAGACATCGGAGCTCGCCGCCGAAGAGGAGCGGAGAATAGTTGCTGATATAGAGCGTATAATATATTAAAAGATATTAAAAGCAAATGGCACTTTTGGAGAATATTCTCCAAAAGTGCCGTTGCATTTTAAATTAGGATTTATAGGTGAGTTGGATTCAACAGGTCGTAGGGGCGATTCACGAATCGCCCGCGGGTCATTCGTGAATGACCCCTACAATGGTAGTGAACATTGTGTGATAAAATGTATGTTGTGCGAACATCACGCGGGAGGATATTATCCTCCCGTTTTATAAACCCCAACACACCTACAAATCCTAATTTGAAGTTATCTTTCGGCTACATCCACAATTAATATTTTAAAAGCTCTTGAATAGAGCTTGAGGGGAACTTCTCCCAAGAAGTTCCCCTCAAAAACGCGTTCCCGCATATTAATTGTCGTCGTCGAGCTTGAGCACTGCCATAAACGCCTCGGGAGAGACCTGAACAGAGCCGAGCTGACGCATCTTCTTTTTACCTTCCTTCTGCTTTTCGAGCAGCTTCTTTTTTCTGGTGATATCGCCGCCGTAGCACTTGGCGAGGACGTCCTTGCGCATAGCCTTGACGGTCTCTCTCGCAATTATACGCGAGCCGATGGCCGCCTGTATCGGCACTTCGAAGAGCTGACGGGGGATATTGTCCTTGAGCTTTTCGGCAATCCTTCTCGCTCTGCCGTATGCCTTTTCCTCGTGAACTATGAACGACAGCGCGTCGACCTGCTCACCGTTGAGCAAAAAGTCAAGCTTGACGAGCTTACTCGGAACGTAGTCTCCAAGCTCGTAGTCAAGCGACGCGTATCCGCGAGAGCGACTCTTGAGCGCGTCGAAGAAATCGTAGATTATCTCGTTAAGAGGCAGGTCGTAGTGAAGCTCGACACGCGCAGTGTCGATATACTTCATATCAATGAAGTTTCCGCGTCTGTCCTGACAAAGATCCATAAGACCGCCCACAAATTCGGTTGGGGTGATGATATTCGCCTTGACGATAGGCTCGTAAGCCGTGTCTATCTCGTCGGCGGGCGGGAAGTTCGAGGGGTTGTCTATTCTCACCGTTTCTCCGTCTCTTCTCGTTACCTCGTAGATAACAGAAGGCGCTGTGGTGATGAGGTCAAGATTGAACTCTCTCTCAAGTCTTTCCTCGATTATCTCCATATGCAGAAGTCCGAGGAAGCCGCAACGGAAGCCAAAGCCGAGGGCTATCGACGTTTCGGGCTCGAACACAAGAGCGGCGTCGTTGAGCTGAAGCTTCTCAAGCGCGTCGCGCAGATCTCCGTATTTCGCGCCGTCGGCGGGATATATACCCGCATATACCATAGGCTGAACAGCCTTAAAGCCGGGCATAGGCTCGTCCGTGGGGTCGTTCACAAGCGTTATGGTATCGCCTACCTGCGTATCTCCAACGCTCTTTATTGACGCCGTGATATAGCCAACGTCGCCCGCGCTTATCTCGTCGGTCTTCTGAAGTCCGAAGGGAGTCATAAAGCCGACGTCGACAACGTCGAATTCAGCCCCTGTATTCATCAGCTTTATCTTGTCTCCGCTCCTCAGCGTGCCGTCAAACACGCGCACGTTTACGACGACACCGAGATAGCTGTCGTAATAGGAGTCGAAAATAAGAGCCTTGAGGGGAGCGTTTACGTCGCCTGAGGGGGCGGGAATATCACGAACGACAGCCTCAAGCACCTGTTCGATGTTGAGTCCCGTCTTTGCCGAGACGGCGGGGCAGTCCTCCGCGGGAATGCCGATGATATCCTCTATCTCGCCACGTACTCGCTCTACGTCTGCCGAGGGCAGATCTATCTTGTTTATTACGGGAACTATCTCAAGGTTTGCGTCAACGGCGAGATACGCGTTCGCGAGCGTCTGCGCCTCGATGCCCTGTGTGGCATCGACAACCAGAAGCGCGCCGTCGCAGGCGTTGAGTGAACGGGAGACCTCGTAGTTGAAGTCGACGTGACCGGGGGTGTCTATGAGATTGAACTCATATTCCTCACCGTCAAGCGCCTTGTAATTCAGACGGACGGCTGTCGCCTTTATGGTTATGCCTCTTTCCTTTTCAAGCTCCATATTATCAAGGAGTCTGTTCTCCATCTCACGCTGAGAGACCGTCTGCGTTGCCTCAAGTATTCTATCGGCAAGCGTGGACTTTCCGTGGTCTATATGCGCTATTATAGAAAAATTTCTTATATGCTTTTGAGTGTTTGACATCTATATGCTCCGTTATAAATTTTTCGTATGAAATTCTTGTCCATCTATAATTATATAATATTTTTCGATTTTACACAATAGGGTTTTCAAGTTTTTAATGTAAATTTTTTGTCGCGGCGCTTGCGTACACCCCAAAAATCGCAATATATAAGCACAATATGTCAATAAAGTGTTAAAAAAAAGACTTGTTTTTGTGTTATAATTATCTTAAATGATCAAGATCTTAATGCAAGGCTTTGCTTTGTTGGGTCTATTAAGGAGGGCGTTATGACGGATAAAAAAAGAGTAGCCGTTATTGGCTTTGGCGGAATGGGAAGATGGCATACGAGAAATTTGCTCGCGAGCGACGTTTGTGATCTTTCGGGTGTTTTTGATATAAACGAAAAGGCATATGAATATATAAAAAATGACGAGCGTTATAAGGGAATACCCACTTACGAGTCTTTTGAGGCGGTGCTCGCTGACAAGAGCGTTGACATCGTAACCCTTGCCGTACCTAACGACTGCCACGCGTCTATGGCGATCGCCGCGATGAGAGCGGGCAAGCACGTTATATGCGAAAAGCCTGTTTGCCTTAACAGCCGAGAGCTTGAGAGCATATTCGCGGTTTCAAAGGAGACCGGTATGCTGTTCACCGTTCATCAGAACAGACGCTGGGACAGTGATTATCTTTTGGTCAAGGATATATACGCCTCGGGTGAGCTTGGCGAGATATTCAATATAGAGTCGAGAGTGCTCGGCTCGCACGGAATACCGGGCGACTGGAGAGGATATAAGAGACACGGCGGTGGAATGATACTCGACTGGGGAGTTCACCTTATCGACCAGATGCTCGGCATAGTTTACGATAAAAGGGTAGAGAGGATCTACTGCCGATGTGAGCACATCACCAATTACGAGGTTGACGACGGCTTCAAGCTGGACCTTTACTTTGAGGACGGGATGGTCGCAAGGATCGAGGTAGGAACGTCGCATTTTATAAAGCTTCCGAGATTTTTTGTTAACGGAAGCAACGGAAGCGCGCTCGTGGAGAACTGGAATTGTGACGGACGCGTGGTGTGCTGTAAAAATTGGGACGATAAGGACGTTGTTCCCGTGGTTACCGCGGCGGGGCTTACAAAGACCATGGCGCCAAGGAGCAAGGAAACCATAACCGAGTACACAGTGCCGTACCCCAAGGTGGACGTGCACGACTTTTACCGCAACTTCTGTCTTGCGATAGACGGCAAGGCGGAGCAGCTGATCACGCACGCTCAGCTCATGCGCGTGATGAAGATAATGGAGGCGGCGTTCCGCTCGGACGAGCAGGGCGAGGTCGTTTGTGTGGACGACGAAATTTGCTAATCACCAAAAGCCGTACTCTCTCATAAGATGATATCGAGAGCGAAAAGGCTCTTGAAGCTTTGAAGGGAGGACGCAATATGAACAACTGTTTGTGTGGATTGTTTGACAACAATAACGGCATCTGGCTCATAATTATAGCTCTTGTTCTTATCTTCTGCTGCTGCGGCTGATGGGTACAAAAAAGCGGTTACCGTCTTCGGTAACCGCTTTTTTAGTTTTGTTTCCCAACGGTCGTATCTATCACGAGCCAAAGGTGCTGTCCATATCGACGGTTGTTACGCTTTGAGTGACAGCTTTTCTTTTTGACGTCGCAACTCGTTTCATAAGCTCTTTGCGGTAGAGAGCGTGGTCAAGTTCCTCTATCTCTATCTCCTTGCCAAGGAAAGCGGAGAGGTGCATAGCGTTGGATAGCGTCAATCCGTATATACCCTCACGGCCGTCCGCCACGAGAGGCTTGCCCTCGCGTATTGCGTCCGCGAATGCTCTCAGCACTCCTGTGTGCTGAGTGTTTTCTCCGTCGGTCTCGGGCTCGGACTTTATAAAATCTATATGACCAAAGGGATCTGTATTGGTGTCGGAAAACTCTTTTTCGGTCATATCGTTTTGAGACTTCCAAAGTGTCAGCGTGCCATTCTCCGCAACAAGCTTTCCTTTTTCAAACGTTATCTCAAAGCGATTTGTACCGGGTGTATCTCCCGTGGTCGTGACAAACGTGCCCGTCGCTCCGTTGGCGTATTCAACGTAAGCGGTGACGTCATCCTCGACCTCGATGTCGTGCCATTTGCCAAAATGCATTTTCGCAATTACAGTCTTGGGCATACCGCATATCCATTGCCATAGGTCGAGATTGTGGGGACATTGATTGAGCAGAACGCCGCCGCCCTCACCGGACCACGTAGCGCGCCAATCTCCCGAACGGTAGTATGCCTCGGGACGGTACCAATCGGTGATTATCCAGCTCGTGCGGCGTATTTCTCCCATCTCGCCGCTCTTTACTATCTCGCGCATCTTCCTGTAAACGCAGTTTGTACGCTGATTCATCATAAGCGCGAAAACAACGCCGCATTCGTCGGCAACCGTATTCATCTCAAGCACCTGCTCGGTGTATACTCCCGCGGGCTTTTCACACATAACGTGAAGCCCCGCTTCCATAGCCATTATGCTGTACTTGGGGTGGTCATAGTGGGGAACTGCGACGAGCACTGCGTCGCAAAGCCCGCTGTCGATGAGCTTTTCCGCGCTATCAAAGCGCGCAACGCTCTCGCCGAGAGCTTGCTTTGCCCATTCAAGGCGTTCTTGCTTTATGTCGGCAACTGCCGTGAGCATTAGCCCCTCTACCTTGCTGTCAAGCACATTTTTCGCGTGGTGGCTTCCCATATTGCCGATCCCGATGATTCCAAGTCTTACGTCCTTCATAATATCTCTCCTTATATTATCTCGAGAATACTTTTAAGCGCATCTGCCGCCGCATCAAACGCCTCTCTGTTGTTTGCGTATCTTTTGACGACGTCCGCCTTAAGGGACTGTCCGTTCTCAAGCACCGAAAGCCCGACAAAATCGTGAAGATGAGGCTCGAGAGTCATTGCATCTCCCCCTTGCGCAAGGTATCGTTTGACTATCTTTTGTACGTTCCCTATCCCCATTCCCGCGGGAACTACCGTTCCGTCGGGAGCGGCGTCCTTGATGTGCAGGTAGTCTATGTGTTCCTTGAGCATTTCCCACGCCACGAGCGTGTTAACGCCGCACTGTACGAAATTGGCGGGGTCGAAAACGCCGCGTATCTTTGGAAAGGCATTGTGTATGGCAAGACAGTTTTCGGCGTTCTCACCGAATATCTCTTTCTCATTTTCGTGGCAGAGAATGATATCCGAGGGAGTAAGGGCGCACATCTTTTCAAGGCGCTCGAAAACTCGCGCTCTCGTTGTGTCGTTGCTCTCACCCTTGATGGGGTAGAAGCTGAACATACGGATACGCTGTGTTCCAAGCATATACGCAAGCTCTATAACTCTCTTGAATTCGTCAAAATGATGTGAAGGATCACGGTCAAGCGGATACTTTCCTATGGGAGAGCCTATCGACCATACCGCAAGCCCCTCATCATCAAGCCTTTTTCTGAACTCCTTTGCTTCCGTATCGGTAAGCTTTTTTACGTTTTTACCGTCTACGCCTCTGACCTCGACATAACTGAATCCGTTTCTTTTGAGAGCGTCTATCTGCCCCTCTGTAGCAGAGCTCGCCTCGTCGGCAAATGCGCAAAGCTTCATGATCTATACCTCCGTAATTGTGTTTGTGCTTTTATTATAGCACTTTTATTTTTACAATGGAATTGCAAAAATGATCAAATTATATTGCATTTTTGCGCATGGTGTGGTACAATATGGTATTGAGAAAAAAGGGGGAGCATATGGCTACAATATACTCAAGCAATGGAATAGAGATTTCGCATTATATATCCGAGCGCCCCGATGGCAAGGATTATAAAATGCACGTTCACGACACATACGAGATACTTTGTCCCGTTGAGGGGGATGTCAGTTATCTCGTTGAGGGAAGCAAATATACAATGCCCGAGGGCTGTGTTATGCTTATGCGCCCCGCCGAGACGCATATGCTTGTGCTTGGCAGCCAAGCGCTGTACGATAGATACGTTATAAATTTCAGAGCGGACGTTCTTGAGGAGCTTGGCTTTGGAGATACGATGATGTCGGCGTTTGTTAAAAGAGACTTGGGCGAGGGCAATCGGTATCTCGCGACAGACTTTTTCGGCGTGACACCTATTGAGCTTTTCAGGCAGACCGAGGAAGCGTGCCGAGTATGTGATAGTCCGCGCGAGGCTGTGCTTGCCAATCTTGCGGCTATCTTGTGCGCTGTCAACACCGCGTATCTGACGCAGACAGAGAGGGCGCGAGCGGAGAATACTGACGAGATCGGCAAAACGCTTATTTCTTATGTGAACGAGCATCTGACTGAGGAGCTTACGCTTGAGCGCGTGTCGTCGAGCGTGCACATGAGCCCGTCGCAGGCAAGCAGGATATTCAAGCGACTGACGGGAGCATCTATATACGACTACGTGCTTTCAAAGCGGTTGGTCATGGCACGCGCGCTTATAGAACAGGGAGAGGGAGCGGTCACGGCGAGCAGAAAATGCGGCTTTGAGGATTATTCCTCATTTTACAGGCTATATAAAAAAAGGATGGGCACAGTGCCATCCGCGTTAAGAAACAAGGAAAACTGATAAACAGGTGAAGTATGGAGCATTCTAAACATAGAAAAAGAATCATGGCGAGATACGAAAGAGGAGAATATCTTGAGGACCACGAGCTTCTTGAGGCGCTGCTGTTTTACTCAAGACCGAGAGTAAATACAAACGGCATCGCTCACGAGCTCATAGATACCTGCGGCTCACTCAGAGAGGTCTTTTATTCCAACGAGGAGCGCCTTAAGAAAGTAGACGGTGTCGGTCAGCACTCCGCAAGACTTATCGATATTATTTCCGAGATAATGTATAGATGCAACCTCTCCGCCTGCGATACCTCAAGGATATATAATGACCAAGCGGAGAGGGAGAAATACCTTTGCGCGCTTTTTGAGGGCGCGTGTGAGGAAAAGATATATATGGTGATGTTCGGCAGGACCAATCGCTTTATTGGCTGTGAGCTGATAGGCGAGGGCGTGTTCGGGGAGAGCGAGATGACGGTAGTCAAGGCGATAGAGAAGGCGATCAGGGCGAAGGCGTCGAGCGTGATGATCGCGCATAATCACCCCGGTGGACTTGCCGTGGCTTCGGGCACTGACATAGAGACGGCGAAAAGGCTGAACGTTCTCTTTTCCAATTCCAATATAGATATAATCGGGCATTATATAGTCGCGGGGCGCAAATGCGAAATATACGGAGATAACGAGACGCGCAAAACAAAATAAAAAAGGGTATCACTCTTTACTTTTGCAAAGAGTGATATTGCCCTTCGGTCAGTGATATTGTTCGGCTTTGCCTCACAGTGATATTCTATTCGCCATGAAACTCGCGTAGCGAATATCACTCGTCGTAGTACGAATATCACTGCGAAGCAATATCACTCGCCAAAGGCGAATAGAACTGGCGAGTTCTCCTTAACGGAGAGCTCGCCAAGCACGCCCATAAATCTATTATATCACAAGTTTTTCAATTTGTAAAGAAGAATATGTGCAAAACTGCAAGTTTCTAAGTTTTATACAAAAAATAATTGTGAAGTTTTCACAATTTGCCTATTGCAAACGGTGTTTTTTTGTGCTATAATAAAGGTGCAGTAAAGGAGGACGGTCCAATGAGAAATTAAGTTTAACTTCGAAACTTTAAGGAAGGTCAAAAAAATCACAAAACGATCTGAGCGGTGAGTGAGGGTAGAATTTTAAGGTTAGGAGATTTAGACACGGCGGTGTTACGCTTTATATAGATGTGTGAGTGTGTGATATTCAGATCGGATGACAGTGAGACCTTTCGGGAGTTGAAAATATTCGCCTTTTGCGAGCAGGAGCGTACATAAAGAACAAACGGTATTCTCGTTAGAGAAATAGAATTGATGTGTTTTTAGAATGTAGGAAATGTAGCAAAGGGTAGATGAATGAAAGAGAGGATAACAAAAGATGTTAGATATCAAGAGTGAACAGAAATGACCCTTGATCGTGGGAAAAGAGCTACGATTAAGGGTCATTTCTAATTTACGGATATATTGAGAAGAGCGTGCGGGGGCACGTTTTTTGTTTTTATCGTGCAAAAGCTCTTGATTTAAAAAAAATAGTGTGATATAATTTTCTCATAAAGACACGAAAGAGGTGTGTATTATGAAGCTGAATGAAATATTGGCTAAGGATGGGTCGTTGCTTTCCTTTGAGGTGTTTCCGCCTAAAACGGACACAGCCTTTGAAAGTGTCAAGCACGCTACCGAGGAGATAGCGAAGCTACGTCCGTCATTTATGAGCGTTACTTACGGTGCCGGCGGGGGTACGAGCCAATATACTCTTGACATAGCGAAGAATATCAAGGCAAGCTACGGAGTACCTACGCTTGCGCATTTGACGTGCGTTTCGTCCACCAAGGAGACGGTACGAAGCAAGATAGAAGAAATGCGAGAGGCGGGAATAGAGAACATTATGGCGCTCCGAGGGGATCTTAGCCCCGAGCTTATGAATAGCAACAGGGAAGAGTGGGATTACAGATACGCTATCGACCTTGTCAGAGAGCTGAAGGCCTACGGAGACGAGTTTTGCGTAGGAGGCGCTTGCTATCCCGAGATACACCCCGAGAGCTTGGGACAAAAGGACGACATAAGATATCTTAAGGAGAAGGTAGACGCAGGCTGCGATTTTCTAACTACACAAATGTTTTTTGATAACAATCTTCTCTATAACTTCCTTTACAAAATACGTGAGGCAGGCATAACCGTGCCGATAATTCCGGGTATTATGCCGATCACCAACGGAAATCAGATAGAAAGGGCGATAAAGCTTTCAGGCTCGTTCGTGCCGCAAAGATTCAAGGCGATTGTCGACAAGTTTGGAAACACCCCCGCGGCGATGAAGCAGGCGGGAATAGCATACGCCACTGACCAGATAATAGACCTTTTCGCAAACGGTATTACAAACGTACACGTTTATTCTATGAATAAGCCAGAC
>JAZSNX010000219.1:0-2973 GCA_045536665.1 Eubacteriales bacterium | reverse complement strand
ACAAGCTGGTTATCCCCACACATCGTATAAGTACCGTCAGCCTCAATCTTCATTACTCTATGCAACACAAAATGACCGTCTCTACGGCGGTAAAACGCGATATCGTGTTTTTTTGCGGGCACGCCACCTCGTCTTTTCAGCACGACCGAATCACGTTCCTGAACGAGTAATGGGAGCATACTTACGCCCTTAGGATATATCCTGAAGCTTGCTCCGCTCGCGAGGACCTCTTCAATAGCATCTATAGCGTCCGCAAGATAAAAACCATTATTATTCAAGTATGTTTGCTCCTTTTAAGGTATCTATAAACGTATCCGTGTCTCTTTCAAGCATAGCCCTATCTACACCCTGATACTCTTTTTCAAGGGCATCAACTATTTCGTCTCTTTCGCTTCCGCTCGCAAGCATATCCCAGATAAATCTCGCGCTATCGTTGAGCTTTATTACACCGTTGAATATTTTACTTGCTTCTCCAATCGCCATAACAACGTTTTGTCCGGCAATGCTTTTAACTACAAATCCGTTTTTTATCTTCATTTTATACCTCTCATATTTTCATTCCGTCGTATGCTACCTGCGCAGCTTCCTCGTCGGGTCTGCATTCAAGAACGTAGCACGGCACGTCTAAAAGTGTTTTTTCGAGCAATGGTGACAATGCGTCAACTGTTTGCATATCCTCGGGGGTCAGTATCTGATGGAACAGTCTTATCAATGCCTCATCGGCATTTATCCTTCTTATTCTGTTATTCTCCGCTCTGTCAATAAAGCAAAGCGCTGAGAGTGCGACCTTGGTGTTATTCTGCCAGCATTCTTTGCCGCACCAAGGTGTTCCGTAGGCATAAAGCACTCCGTCGATACACTTGATTATCGGCTTGTCACCGTTTACTATATGGACGTCTGCGCCGAAATGCTTTCTCCAAAGCCTGATATGCGTCGACTTGCCCGTTCCGCTCTTTGCCGAGAACGCATAGCCTCTCCCTTCGTATTCAATAACCGCGCTATGCAAAAAGTACGCGTTAAAGCGTGTAGGAAGCTGCTTGCATATCTCTCTATAAATGCACACTCCCTCGGTATATCCTCGAGACACATCTATATCGGCAGTTGCAAGCTCAGCGTCGATCATTTCCTCGGTTACCTCGACTGTAAGCTCGGCATCCTCTATATCAGTGATATAGTCTCTGCAAAGGTTTCGGACATATTCATATTTATTTTTTATACAAATGCTGATATCGGCAATGCGAATGTTAAACATAGCTCCTCCGCCAAATATTTCTCCTTATATTTTATCATATAATATTACATTTTGCAAGTAAAAAAAAACAATTACTACACACAAAAATTGCGATAGTAATTGTTTAGTTTATACAACGTTATTGAAATTTCTCAATATTATCCCTTACGTATCTTATCATTTTAGTCTGAAGATACGCTTTATTGCTGATAAGATAATCTCTTACGTACTTTATCTGGAAGGGCTGAACAGCCTTCATCATCTGAAGATTCTTAGCTATCTCATCCTCACCGTTCATCTCAAGTCCCGCGCAAACAAAGCCGACTGTCTCGGGCGTGGCAAGCTCAAAGCACTTCCATCCGCTTTCCTGATCCATCTGCGCAAGGTCAAAAAGAAGCTTGTACGCAACTATCGGCTTGAACTCGTCCTCCATCTCAAGGTTGACGTCATCGAGGACGCCTTCCGTCCAGAGCTTCCCCTCAGAGGATGCGTACTTTGAAAAATAACGGTTCATTCTTGCGTTTACCATCTGCAAGTTGAGCGACTGCACCGAAACGTTTCTCTTGGTCTTAGGATCATAGAGAAAATAGTTAGGCGTTACGTTACCCGAAATGGTAAGCATATACACAAGCTCTCCCGCCAAAGCGAAGCTGAGAACCGCGACAACGATTATCATTATCTTGGTAAACAGATGCTCAGCATCGTAGAGTATTCCTACAACAAGCAAAGCAACTGCCAACACAGCAAAAAATACGGCTGCTATTATTAATATAAGGTTTAAGTTTTTCTGACTCATTTACAAACACCTCATCTTCGTGATTACTATACCATTATATCATATCGAACAAGCGTTGTCAATTATTTTTGCGGAAATTATCCCCCACTTTTTGAAATAGAAATGCCGACAAAAGCATTTCGCTTTTGTCGGCAAAACATTTAAAAATTACAGTCCGCGCTTAACGTAAGTTGTGTGGAGTATCTCATGTGCCTTGTGGCTGTTGGGCTCTCCAAAGTACTCGTCGTAAAGCTTCTTAACCGCGAGATTCTCGTGAGACTTGCGGAGATCGCTTGTAGCGTCGTCGTTGTAAAGAACAGCAGCTCTTACAGCTCTGAGGTCAGTTGTCATTCTGACGGATGCAGGCTGAATGGGCTGTCCACCGCCGTTTACGCAACCGCCGGGACATGCCATGATCTCGATGAACTGAACGTCAAGCTCGCCTGCCTTAACAGCGTCAAGGACCTTCTTAGCGTTTGCTGTGCCCGAAGCGACCGCAACGTTGAGAGTAATGTCACCGAGCTTGTAAGTAGCGGTCTTGACTCCCTCGATACCACGAACTTCATTGAACTCGAGCTTCTCAAGAGGCTTGCCCTCGATAACCTCGGCAGCCGTACGGAGAGCAGCCTCCATAACACCGCCGGTTGCGCCGAAGATCGCGCCCGCGCCCGAGCCGATTCCGAAGGGCTCGTCAAAGCTTGCGTCGTCAAGTGCCTTGAAGTCGATACCTGCCTTCTGGATCATTCTGCCGAGCTCACGTGTTGTGATAGCAACGTCAACGTCGGGAACGCCTGCCGCATTCTGGCCGTCTCTGCCTACCTCAAACTTCTTTGCAGTACAAGGAATAGCAGATACCATGAAGATATCCTTAGGATCAATGCCCATCTTCTCTGCATAGTATGTCTTAACTACTGCGCCGAACATCTGCTGAGGAGACTTGCAGGTGGAAAGGTTCTCTGTCATCTCG
>JAZSNX010000171.1:0-7492 GCA_045536665.1 Eubacteriales bacterium | reverse complement strand
GTCAAATCTGTGGTCAAACCACTTTTATAGAGGATTTTGCAAGAGAGCAAAGTGCCGAAAAAGTCAATGTTTATAAGGCTTCTCGGCGTTTTTTGCTTCGGGAAACCTTGGGGGCGGTGTCCTGCTCCCAAACGTCGCGCGCTACCAACTGCGCCACACCCCGAAATATTGAATTGTATAAAGAAATTGCAGTTGTCCGCTGCGCTTCCTGTTGCAACTAATGCTCTGTCTGCGCAAGCGTGGCTTGCTTGTCACAGCAAAAGTTGCTGCCACTCCTTAGTCCTCGCTTGATCACCCACCGGGTGCGCACGGATACGTCCCCAACTGCGCCACACCCCGAAAAAACAAAGGTTTTTTATTAACGCCCAAATATTATATCACACTTTTTCTATTTTTGCAATAGCGAAAAAAGTATTTTCAAAAATCTTTTTAAAAAGTGACCGCCCAAACGTGGGGCGGTCATATTGCTTAAATTTGTTCTTCTATCGTTCCGTCTCCCGCGTAGACCTCGTCTCCAACGGCGTGGAGGCACTCCGCGTACAGATGCTTTATTATTCCGTCGTTTTTGAGAAGCGGCATAGGCATACCTGTATGATTTTCGGTGGATATGTTTTCAAGTATCATATTATCCACTACTGTGTTCGCGCCTACAAACACCGTCTCAACAGGATTTACCAGCTCTCTGCGGTGGAGGTTGGATATCTTTATGTTCTTAACGATAGCGTCCTTCTGTATCCATACGGGGGCAAAGTGGCTACCCGTACCCCATTTGGGAAGCACTGTGTTTACTATCTTACGTATAGGCTCACGGTCTGCCTTTGAAATGTAAAGATTGTCAAGCGTAATGCCGTCGAAATATCCCTCAAAATCGCCCTTATAGAAGCGGGTCACGCCGATAGCGTACTGATAGTACGTGCCGTAAACGTCGCTTATATGGATATTTTCCACCACGTTTTTAACCGTCAGAAGTCTCACCGCGCTATGGCAGTTTTCTGCGGATATATTGCTGACATTGATGTTAGTTATAGGACCGAACGAGCCCTCGTCGGCGTTGAGCGCTACAAGGTCGTCATAGCAAGCGCCCTTGAGGTTGTCGATAGTTCCGTAGTGGCAGTTGCCGTTTACGTGAACTCCGTCCATATTGAGCGGAACGGGATTGCCGAGATTGAAGTCGAAGTTTATATCACGAACTGTGAAATAGGAGACACGGTCAAGCGTGATAGAGAAGTTTGTGGGGTCTTTCATCGTGAGCGAGCGTATGGTAAGATCCTTGACATTATAGAAGAGCATACCGTAGCCGGTAAAGCCGTAGGGCTCGTAGATGCCGTTACGCTGAGGATTGGGATTCTGCCCCATATTATTGCAGTCCCAGATACCGCCGCATATCTCGATATTTTTTGCGGTGTCCTCGGGGTCGGGGGAATAGTCGTTGACGAAGAAGTTATATTTGTCGACCATAGCGATGCCTGCCTCACCGAGATGCTCCTCGTGCTTATAGAGGTGGGGATGCGTTCTTCTTTCAGGCTTATAGACCGTCTTGTTCTGAAGCATAAAGCAGTTTGCGCCATCGGCAAGCTTGATATGAGCAAAGCGGGGAAGAACGAGTCGGCAATTTGAGGAAATGATGAGCGTCTTGGATATAAGATAATTCTTTCGAGGGGCGGGGAGCACTACCTCACACGCTCCGCTGTCGAGCATCTCCTGTATTGCCGGGTAATCGTCGTGAACACCGTCACCGTAAAGTGTATACATAGCATTCTCCTTTGTGAGTATATTCATTGATATCATTTTACCATATATTTTCCTAAAAAGCAATATAATAAACGACCAAAAAGTATTATTTTTGTGGCAAGCCCGTCACACGAGGGGGAGCTCTTTGGATTTAAGTGAAAAACACTTACTACGGGCGCTTAAATATGCGACAATTATTGACTTTCTGTTGCATTTGTGTTATAATGTAGCTTGTTGAGTTGTATCTTAAAGCAGCATATATATAAGATAGGCTCGTAATGTTGAAGATACGTGAGGAAGAAAAGTGAAATTAACTAACGTATGCGGATTCGACAATATTGAGGCGTTTGTTGAGGATAAGGTAGAGAGATACCGAAAGGAAGACAAAACGCTTAAGGCTTTGTTTGAATATATGTTTTCGGAGACCGACAACGTAATGGCGGAGATAACCGACGGCTACCGAATAAAGAAGGTGACGTATGGAGAGTTTAAGCGCTGTATCGTTAGCGCCGCACCAACTCTTTCAGCGCTTCTTTGCGACGTGCCGAGCGGCAGCATCGTCGGACTTTGTATGTCAAACTCAATGGACTGGATAAAAGCCTTCTGGGCTATACTGATGTGTGGCTACAGACCGCTTCTTATGAACACCTCGTTCTCGGATGAGCTTCTTGAGAGTATACTCGCGGAGTACTCGGTCGCGGCGGTGGTGTCTGATAAGAAGAGCTTTTCAGTCAAAACGGTGATGGCTGACGAGGCGCTTGCGGCATCCGATGAAACGCTCACGGAGGCAAAATTTGGCACGGAGGTGTTGTTTATGTCGTCGGGCACGACCAATAAGGTCAAGCTTTGCGCATATACGGGTGAGAGCTTCTTTCATCAGGTATGCGATAGTCTGATGGTGGTCAAGAGCTGTCCCGAGATAGCAAGACACTATAAAGGCGAGCTTAAGCAGCTTGTGCTTCTGCCGCTGTATCACGTTTTTGGATTTATCGCGGTTTATCTGTGGTTTGGATTTTTCTCGAGAACGTTCGTCTTTCTCAAGGATATGAACCCCACGACTATTCAAAACACTGTCAAAAAGCACGAGGTGACGCATATATTTGCTGTCCCCCTCGTTTGGGAAAAGGTGTGCAGAGCCGCTAAGAGGCGTGTTCGTGAGAGGGGAGAGAAGACCTACAATAAATTCTCAAGGGCGCTTGCCCTGTCGCCAAGGCTCGGCCCTTTTGGAGAGGTCTTTGCGAAGCGCGCTCTTCGTGAGGTCAGAGAAGGACTTTTCGGAGACAGCATCTGCTTCCTTATTTCGGGCGGCGGAGGAATAGAGAGAGAAACGCTTGAGTTCTTCAACGGCATAGGCTACCATCTCGCGAACGGCTATGGTATGACGGAGATAGGTATCACCTCGGTGGAGACCTCAAATAAGCAAGCCATAAGAGATCTCGGCTCAATAGGCTCTCCTTTTGGAGAGATGGAATATATGCGTGACGGTAGCGGAGAGCTGCTCGTCAAGGGAAAAGCCCGCGCTACAAGGATACTTGTCGGCGGCGACGAATATATCTCCGATCTCGACGAATGGTTTCATACCAAGGACCTTGTCAGCGTAAGAGACGGAAGATACTACCACGAGGGAAGAATGGACGACCTTTTGGTAGGAAGCGACGGAGAAAATCTCAACCCCACGCTTATCGAGCCGTCCTTATGTGTGGCGGGCTGCAGCGCGGTGTGCCTTATAGGTGACGGAGAGCATAAGCCAATGCTGCTCGCGTCAGCGCAAGGGTGTTATTCGACAGCCAAAGTGAACGCAATATACGCGTCTCTTGACGCGGCGATAACGGCTGCGAAGCTTGAGGGCTCGATCAAAAAGGCGGTACTGACCACCGACCCTCTTATGGAGGATGGAGACTTTAAGATAAGCCGAAAAAAGATAAGGGATAAATATCTTTCGGGCGGCTTTTGTGTGATAGACAGGGAGCGCGTGAGCGAGCACGTGGAGGCGGCGATAGACGGTCTTGAGAGAGAGGTCGCTGAGTGCTTTGCGGAGGCTCTTGATAGAGATGCCGACAGTATTTCGCCAACGGCAAACTTTTTCACTGAGCTTGACGGAAGCAGTCTTGACTATTACGTGCTTTTGAACATAGTCAAGAATAAATACTCCGTTGAGATAAGCGAGAGCGAGAGAGAAGAGCTCGCGACGGTGCGTGACTTTTGCGATCATATCAGACATTTTGAATAAGGAGCTATTATGGTACAGTCATTAAACAAGAAGTGGAAGGAATTTATATTTGCTTTTTCGGGTTTTGGACCAAACTTTCTCATGGTCCTTATGGGAGCGTATTATACCGACGCGCTCAACCCCGTCGCGTTTGAGGGAAACGATACCTTTCAGGCTATCGCGGGCGGCGCTTGTCTTATCTCGCCGCTTATATTCCCGATAGCGTACGCCTTGGGAAAGGTGTTCGACGGGATCATAGATATTCCGTTCGCGCATATTACGGATACGCTCAAGACAAAGTGGGGCAACCGCAGACCCGCGATATTGGTTTGCTTTTTGCCAATGCTCGTAGGCTTCGTTATGTCGTGGATACCGCTTGGCAGAACGCCCGAGTGGCAGATAGCCAATACGATCTGGTTTACCTTCTGGCTGGTAGTGTTCTTCGCAAGCTATACGATGTGTATGATAGCGTTTTACGGCTCGCTCTCGACGGTCTGCACAAGCGAACCGCAAAGACTCAGAGTTTCGGGATATAAGTCCTTCTTTGACACCATATCCTATTGTCTGGTATACGCGCTCGTTCCGCTTCTGCTTGACGTTCTCCGTGTGCATATAGACAAGTTCGTCTTTCTCTGCACTCCCTTGATGTTCTCTATGATGCTTCCTTTGCTTATGATAAAGGAGGGCGAGAAATACGGATATCCCGAGAGAGAGGGAATGGTATCCGAAAAGGTATCCGTTATTGAGAGCCTCAAGCTGACCTTTAAGAATAAGATATTCCTCAATTGGACGTTTGTAAACTGCTGTACGTTCTTCGGTCTTCAGATGTTTTTGTCGGCGATGAACGGTATGATAATCGGCAGTATGGGCTTTAACGGAGCGGAGATGGCTATCGCAAACACCTGCGCCTTCGCCCCCGTGCCCGTTATGCTTTACCTTTTTTATAAGGTCAAGGCAAGAAAGGGAATAAGATTTACCTATCAGAGCTGCCTTTTGATGTTCGCCGTTGCGATAATGTCTTTCTTCTTCGCTTCGACCTACATCTGCGGCTACGACAATAAGATTCTCCAGTATATCATATCCTTTAGCGGAAGCTTCTGCGGAAGCTGGTCGATAGGCGCGTTCTTTATGATGTCATATCTTGTGGCGGCTCAGATATCAAGCGTTGAGATAGAGCTGACGGGAAGAAACCATTCCGCTATGTATTTCGCGGCAAACGCCGTCACCTCGTCGATAGTCGGCGCGATATCGGGCTCGCTCATATACGAATACATAAAGAATCTGTTTATCTCCAAGGACGCCTCGGGTATCGTCTGGGCGCAAAAGGCAGAGGACGCCTCGGTCGCCTTTGGCTTGGGCGGAGATATATCAAGAGTATACAACCTCGGTAATCTTTTAGTTCCGTTTATCGTGTGCGTAACGTGTATTGCGGGCTTCTTCATAGCGTTCAAGATGCCTCGTGACTATGCGCCCGAGATACTCGCTCATGAGTTCAAGAAAATGGACTCGAGCATAGATATATCCAAGTATGAGAATATGCAACAGCCTAAAGAGGAAAAGCAGGAGATAATCTTCGTTCAGGTCGGACTTTCCGTGCTTTCGGGCTTCTTGTTCGGCTTTATCTGGGAGGCTCTGCTCTTTGGCTCGCTAAGAAAGCTTACGGGTAAGGGCAGCCGTGCGCTGAGATGGCTGCTTTGCAGTCTCGTGCCCTTCGCGCATATATTCGTTATGCTCCGCATACGCAAGGAGCTGAACGCTCTGGCTGACGAAAAGGGAATAAGGATAAAGCTTCCGACAGCGCTTGCGGTCATCTCGGGACTTATATTCCCGATATTGCCCTTGAACGTTATCACGCTTGCCGTGTTCCAGCATGCGGCAAATAAGCTTTTCGCCACTGAAGGATAAGAGATAGATATGATACCGTTTTTGTTTGGTTGGCTCGTCAAGCTGACGGGCTGGGCGGTTTATGTCCTCATATTCCGTCCAAAGTATTACTACGAGGATAAAAAGAGTCAGTCAAGGCATATAAAAGGAAAGGCGATAGTCGTTTCCAACCATGCCTCGGTGTGGGATGTAGCGCTCGCGATGTTTGCGTTCCCGTTCCGAACACTCAGATGCGCGGTCGCTGAGCTGATGTATAAAAAGAACTTTATGATGACTGCCTTTTTGCGTCTTCTTGGCACGGTAAGGGTGGATAGAGACGCGCACGACCTTTCGTTTTTGTCGGATTGCGAGAGAGTGCTCTCAAGGGGCGGCGTCGTGGAGATATATCCCGAGGCTCGCATACCGAAAAATGACGAGGAGCGTCCGCTTGAGTTCAAGCCAAGCGCCGTGCTGCTCGCTCTGAGAACGGGAGTCCCCATAATTCCCATCTGCCACAATTCGACTTATTTCGGCAAGGGGAGAACGAGAGTGATGATAGGCGTACCGATAGACGTAAGAGAGATGTACGACGACTCACTTTCAGAAAAGGAAAATCTAACGCTGATAACGGCTGAGATCAGGAGGAAGATAATTGAATTCTCAGAAGAGCTCAAAGAGCAAGAAAAATAAAAACGACAGACATTTTTGGTATGATTTCGTAAAGGTCACGGGAGCGATACCTACGTTTTTGCTGTTGCGTCCCAAGGTGTTGCGTCCCGAGGGAAGGGCGCGTGTCAAGGGCGGCTTTATGGTGTCTGCCAATCATTGCAGCTTTATGGACCCGCTCGTTATACATTGCACCTTTGGAAACAGAAGAATATATTCGCTCGCAACCAAGGACCTTTTCGCGACACCTACCAAGCAGTGGTTTTTTGAAAAGGTGCATTGCATAATCGTGGATAAGGAGAACTTCAGTCTGAAGTCCTTTCACGAGGTCACGCATCAGCTAAAGCGCGGCAAGGTGGTGTCGATATTCCCCGAGGGCGGCGTCCATGTGGGCGCTAAGGAAATGTCGGCGTTCAAATCGGGTACTATTCTTATGGCGCACACCGCTAAAGTGCCGATTGTTCCCGTGTATCTCGTTCCCGCAAGCAAGTGGTATCATAAGCACTACGTCGTAGTGGGCGCGCCGATAGACGTGAGAGAAATATGCGGAGACAGACCGTCGGTAGAGCAGATCGACAAGGCGGCTGAATACATAAGACAAAAGAATGAAGAATTGAAGCAATATTATGAAAATAAATATCTGCGTGCCGATAGTACGCGGGAGAAAGAAGGACAAAGCAATGAACAACCTCAACACATTTAAGAAGTATACTGATGAGCAGACATTCTCAAAGATCGTCGACTACGGGAGCGTAGCGGAAATGTGGAAGACCGTCGCGGAGCTGTACGCCGATAGGATAGCTGTGACCGATGGTGTGGAATATACATACGCGGCGCTTGACGCGGATGTGGCAAAATTCAGGACCGTGCTTAAGAGCAGCGGTGTCAAGGCAGGCGATAACGTGGGCATACTCGCGCCTAACTCGGTAGGCTTTATAAAGGCTTATCTCGCTATCAACACACTCGGCGCGGCGGCTGTGCTTCTGCCCGCTCACCTCGACGCAATGACGGTGTTCGGTTGCT
>JAZSNX010000046.1:0-3172 GCA_045536665.1 Eubacteriales bacterium | reverse complement strand
GAAGCCGCCAAAGCAGTTAAGGTCCTGTCTTATCTGCGACGCCGTAACGTTCATCATTCGCGACAGCTCAGCGGAGCTTACTCGTGTCTTTCCCATTCTTATAAGCTCACGAAGATATCTGAAATATCTCGGCAGACGCTTGATGACCGCCGACGATACCTCGGGACGGAAGCTGTTCTTGCTCACTATTCTTTCTATTGTCTCTTCGTTCAGTATGTCCTCTGACATCTGCTCACGTATTTCATTCATATTCATTCTCCATCAATCTTCAACTTTCAATTTTCAACTTTCAATTCTCAGCTCACACCGTCATATCGCCGTCGAGGGCTGAGGCGTTGAGAGACGTATCCGCTTTCTTGCCCGCGAGATACTCGAAATATCCCGCCGCCGCAACCATAGCCGCATTGTCGGAGCAAAGAGCAAGGCTTGGTCTGTAAAACTCTATCTTCTTCTTTTCGCAGAGCTTCTCAAGAGCTGTGCGTATATGCGAATTTGCCGCGACACCGCCCGCAAGAACAAGTCTCTCAGTGCCATAAGCATCTATCGCGATACTCATCTTTTTGACTATCGCGTCGACTATGACCTTCGTATAGCTTGCGGTAAGATCCGCGTGGTCGGGCTCACTTCCCTTCTGACGCTCGCTGTTTATGATGTTCAGCGCAGCCGTCTTAAGACCGCTGAAGGAAAAATCAAGATCGTCTCCGACAAGCGCAGGGGACGGAAGACTGTACGCGTCCGCCTTGCCCTCGTAGGCAAGCTTGTCCATCGCCGCTCCCGCGGGATATGGCATTCCTATCACTCTGCCTATCTTGTCAAACGCCTCGCCTGCGGCGTCGTCTCTCGTGCCGCCTATCTCCAAAAACGAGGTGTAGTCGGCAACGTCGTATATCGACGTATGTCCGCCCGACACGACCAGCGCTGTAAAGGGCGGCTCGAGGCGCTCGTATTCAAGATATGCCGCAGCTACGTGCGCCTTGACGTGATTTACGCTAACAAGCGGTATACCGTTTGCGTATGCAAGCGACTTGGCAAAATTCACGCCAACGAGAAGCGCTCCTATAAGACCGGGGTGTGAGGTCACGGCGATACAGCCGATGTCAGCAAGCGTCACGCCCGCCGTATCAAGCGCCTCATAGGTTATAGAGCTTATCGCCTCTATATGCGCGCGGCTTGCTATCTCGGGCACTACGCCGCCGTACAGCCTATGCGTTTCTATCTGCGACGCCACTATATTCGAGAGAACTCGTCTCGTCCCGCCGTCCATACTGACGACAGCGGCGCTTGTCTCGTCGCAGGAGCTCTCTATTCCAAGAATGTACATTCGTTAGTCCTTTCAAATATCCTTTTGCATAAGTATCGCCGCTTCCACAGGTCTTGTGTAAAATCTCGGGCGCTCACCCGTGCGGTAAAAGCCCAAGCTCTCATAAAGACTTATGGCAGGTGTATTGGACGCTCGCACCTCAAGTGTGATATTCTCTATACCTATGCCTTTCGCGTAGTCAATAAGGGAGCGCAGCACTTGTCTTGCGTATCCATGCCCTCTGTATGACGGGTGCGTCGCCACGTTGGTTATCTGCCCCTCGGGAGGCACGCACATCATTCCGACGTACGAGGCTACGCTGCCGTCGTCGCATACCGCCGCAAAGCCGACCGCGCTATCGGTCGTCAAAAGCTTTAAGCTGTTCTCCGACCACGGAAGCGCGAAGCAGAGGCTCTCAATAACCGCTATCCCCGAAAGATGGCTCTCGCCTACTCTCTCAATCCGCACTGCCGTGCACCTTATATTCAGTGACGTAGGGGGCGAGCACGTCGCTCAGCGCCACCATCTTGTCCTCAAAGCGATTGTAGACAAATCTTTTACCGTAGTTGACCTCAGTGCCGTCGACGGTAGTTATATAGTCCTTGTCAAGCTCAAAGTAAGCAAGCACGTAGCATATGCCTATGCTCTCGTCAGCAAATCTTATTCTCCAATTTACGTCGTACATATCCGCGGACCACGAGGGCTTTGAGATAGCCTCGCCGTCGGCATACGCCTTCGCTACCGTCTCGATAACGGCGGCATCGGTGATCTTTGCTATCTGAATCGTCTCCTCCAGAGATTTCTCATAAACGAGTGACATATACGCGGTATTGAGCTCGTCAACACGAGGAAGCGTAACGCCATCGGCATAGAATACAGTTCCCGTAGCCTCGCTCAGCCACTTTGTGGGATCAGCGCCCACTATCTCAAAGAGCTCGACCTCACCGAGCAAGCCGTATCTTTCCTCTCCGATCGCCAAGGGCTCGTAGCACGCGGGAGCGTCGTGGTATGCGATGTCGGTCTTTTGGTCTACGTACATACCGTC
This sequence comes from Eubacteriales bacterium, assembly GCA_045536665.1. Taxonomy (GTDB): domain Bacteria; phylum Bacillota; class Clostridia; order Oscillospirales; family CAG-272; genus HGM12713. The sequence goes on along the minus strand of JAZSNX010000046.1, from coordinate 827 downwards.
CTGCATAACGAATTTATTTCCCTTTGAGCAGCCGCAAAGTATCGCGCACACGCAAAGCGCCAAAGCAACTGCCGCCGTTATGTATCTGCTTTTTCTTATCATTTCGTATTTTCTCCTTAATATCCAAACACTCCGCTGAGGCTGTCGTCGTTCTCTATCCAGTCCTTGACGTCGATTATGCGGTATTCGTCCTTGGTGTCACGGACGATAACGGTTGAAATACCCGCGTTGATTATCTGACGCTTGCACATCATACAGCTTGAAGTTCCGCTGTAAAGCTCACCCGTCCCGGGGTTTACGCAAACCATATAAAGAGTCGCGCCGAGCATTCTCTCTCTTGCCGCCGCTATGATAGCGTTAGCCTCTGCGTGTACCGAGCGGCACATCTCGTATCGCTCACCGCGCGGAATGCCGAGCTTGTCTCTCATACAGTATTCCATCTCATTGCAGTTCTTTCTGCCTCTGGGAGCGCCATTGTAGCCTGTGGAAACTATGACGTCGTCCTTGACGATGATAGCTCCGAAAAGTCTGCGCATACAAGTGCCGCGCTCAGCGACCGTCTGCGCTATGTCAAGATAATAGTTATGCTTTGAAATTCTGCTCATATTTATCTCCTTCTCCGAACCTCTGTCAAATTCGGACAATATTTTTAGACACACACTATTATTATACAACTATTATTATAATAAATCAAGAGCTTTTTTTGGTTTTTACATAACTTTTACAAAGAGGCGCTCGCGCAAAAATTCTCAAGCCCTATCTTTCGTTCAAATTAGGATTTTATCGAATAGTTAGATTATGATATAGAACGGACTGTCGAGGACGCC
>JAZSNX010000027.1:0-8149 GCA_045536665.1 Eubacteriales bacterium | reverse complement strand
AAAGTTCCTGGGCTACCAGCGCGGAGCTCCTCGCCGTGGAGAATACCAAGGGTGTGGCCGCACTGAAGCTCAAAAAAATCACAGGCTCAAAAACGTTGATAACAGTCGGCGACTACGAAAATGATATCGGTATGCTGGCGGCGGCAGACGTATCATATGCCGTTGAAAATGCCATTGACAGTGTTAAGTTACACGCCACCTACACAACCGTCTCAGTAGAGGACGGCGCCATCGCCGCCATTATAGCCGACATCGAACACCGCGTACTTTCTGCCATAAAATAAGTCAAATTTTACAAGAAAACACCCACCGTACAACTCAGTGCACGGTGGGCTATTTTATTTATCAGTCGTTTTTGGCATCGGCAATTATCTTATCGGTAAGCGATGCGGGAACCTCGTCATAGCGGACGAAATCGAAGTCGAATCGGCCTCTGCCCTGCGTTGCTGCACGCAGAGAAATAACGTAATCGGTCATCTCTCCGAACGGAACCTCGGCAGTAATCACCTGAGTGTCCGCAGCACTCTCATCGGGCTCAATGCCCATAACCTTACCGCGGCGCTTGTTAAGGTCGCCGAGAATGTCACCGACATAGTTATCGGGGATGTATACCTTAAGAGCGCCTACAGGCTCAAGGATGACGGGCTTAGCCTTGGGAAGACCCTCGCGGTATGCGATGGCTGCCGCAAGCTTGAAGGATATCTCGTTGGAGTCAACGTCGTGATACGAGCCGTCATAAAGGTTAGCAGCAAGATATACCATAGGATAGCCCGCAAGCACGCCCTTCTGCATGCACTCGCGAAGACCGGTCTCTACTGCGGGGAAGAAGTTTTTGGGAACTGCGCCGCCGAAAACGGACTCGGTAAACGTAAGTCCTTCCTCACTTCCGGGTGAGAACTTGATCTTAACGTGACCGTACTGGCCGGATCCGCCCGACTGCTTCTTATGCTTTCCTTCTACCTCAACCGTGCCCTTGATGGTCTCGCGGTAAGCGAGCTTCGGCTTGGCAAGCTCGACGTTTGCGCCGTAACGGTTTCTGAGCTTGGAAACGAGGATATCAAGGTGAATATCTCCGAGGCCCGAGATAGTGAGCTGCTTGGTTTCGGAATTATTCTCGTACTTAACCGTCCAATCCTCCTCGAGAAGACGGGCAATACCCGAAGATATGCGATCCTCGTCGCCCTTTGCCTTAGGAGTAATTGCCATTGTATAATAAGGTCTCGGGAATACTACGGGAGCATACTTTATATCCTCTTGAACGGTTGTCAAGGTATCGTTGGTATTGGTATTAACAAGCTTAGCGGTTACACCTATATCTCCGCACGCAAATCCGTCAACATCCGTCTGCTTCTTTCCGCGAAGCGTAAATATCTTGTTAAGCTTCTCGGATGCGCCGGTTGTGGTATTGCGGAGTACCATATCCTTCTTGAGATATCCGTTCATAACCTTGAACATAGACATCTTTCCAACGAAGGGGTCGGCAACAGTCTTGAATACGAACACAGAGGTCTCTGCGCTTTCCATATCAATAGCGATCTCGCCGAGCGAGCCGTCTTCCTTCACAATATGCTCTACCTTTCTTGCAAGAGGTCTCGGGAAGGACTCGGCAATAGTATCAAGGAATGTCTTGATACCCCAATTCTTAAGAGCCGCGCCACAGAATACGGGAACTATATCACCGGTGATTATACCCTGATGGATAGCCTCAAGAGCTTCCTCTCGGGAGATAGGCTCTTCGTTGAAGAACTTATCCATAAGTTCGTCGCTGGTCTGAGCAACGGCTTCGAGAAGCATATTGTGATACTCTGCACATACATCGGCAAATTTCTCAGGAATAGACGTTCTGACATACTCACCGGTAGCCTTCTCGAAGGTGTATACACACATCTCAACAAGATTTGCAAAGCCTATTACGGTATCACCATCGATGATAGGAATCTGTATCGGACATACGTTGAGACCGTACTTGTCGCGTATAGCGTTAAACACCTTGTAGAATCTGGCTTCACCGTCATCAAATCGGTTGATAAAGAATGCCTTGGGAATTCCCGCAGCCGTAGCAAGATTCCATGCTATCTCGGTTCCTACCTCGATACCTGCCTTACCGTCAACAACGATTATAGCTGCATCCGCAACTCTCACACACTGTCTAACCTCACCCTCAAAATCAAAGAAACCGGGGGTGTCGAGTATATTTATCTTAGCACCGTTCCAAAGCAAGGGCGCAACGGCCGCGGACACGGAATATCCTCTCTTGATCTCTTCGGGATCAAAGTCACAAACGGTATTACCGTCGCTGATATTTCCGAGACGCTCGGATACTCTGGCAATATAAAGCATAGACTCTGCAAGCGAGGTCTTTCCTCCACCGCTGTGTCCGAGGAGGGCTACGTTACGTATGCTTTTGGTGTAAACATTTTCCATTTTTCTGGGTTCTCCTTTGTATGCTGATATGTCGGTGCCAAAACTGTGTCTGTCATCCTTGTACCAATTATACAATACTTACGCGCGCATTTCAAGATTTTTCTTGAACATTTTCAACGATAGATGTAGAAAAACACGGCCTTGGTTTGTTGAAAAACAACAAATCAGCCGTGTTTTCGGTGTGAAATGGCGCGTTATCCGTCACGCTTTGTCATATGTACCAAGACCTCGTAAATATTTTCAACGCCGACAAGCTCAGCGCCGGATATATTCTTTAAGCTCTTAGTGAGATTCTTTTTAGGTAACAGAATTTTGGTAAAGCCGAGGCGGACCGCCTCCTTGACTCGGTAATCGATGTGGGAAACAGCGCGTACCTCGCCCGCAAGGCCTATCTCTCCAAAGGCTATAAGGCTATCCGGAATAACCTTATCGGTAATTCCGCTTATCAAAGCCATAGCTATTGACAGATCCGCGCTGGGCTCGTCAAGATGAATGCCACCCGCAACGTTCAGATATACGTCGTTTTCATAGAACTTTAAGCCCATGCGCTTTTCAAGCATGGCTATGAGCAGACACATTCTATTATAATCGAATCCGTCAGAGGTGCGCTTACCCGAGGAGTATACGCTTTTTGCAACCAGTGCCTGTATCTCGGATATGATAGGCCTTGTTCCCTGCATAACGCAACCCGCGCAAGAGCCGCTCGTATTCTTCGGGCGCTCGGCCATAACCACCTCGCTGGGGTTTGGTATCTCAACCAGACCGCGATCGCTCATCTCAAATACGCCGATCTCGTTTGTCGAGCCGAATCTGTTCTTTATAGCCCTTATGATCCTGTAAGAATTTGTACGCTCGCCCTCAAAGTATAGCACGGCATCAACCATATGCTCAAGCACCTTGGGTCCGGAAATACCGCCCTCTTTATTGACGTGGCCGACGAGAAAAACGGAGGCACCAAAGCTCTTGGCGTATCCGATAAGAGCCATGGCCGACTCCCTGACTTGCGTTATGCTTCCCGGGGCAGAGGTCAAATTATCCGAGGAAAGCGTCTGCACCGAATCTATGATTATAACGTCGGGCTTAATACGCTCGCACTCCGAAAGGACCGCCTCGAGATTCGTTTCGGTGAGCAGATACAGAGTATCGCCCTTTATCCCGAGACGCTCAGCGCGAAGCTTGAGCTGACCCTTTGACTCCTCACCGGATACGTACAGAACCCGTCTGGTGACGGCAAGCTCTGACGATATCTGTAAAAGAAGCGTCGATTTTCCTATTCCGGGCTCTCCCGAAAGAAGAACCACCGAGCTGTCTACCAAGCCGCCGCCGAGAACTCTGTCTAGCTCGGCCATTCCTGTTTTCGACCTGAGGTATACCGGAAGCTTCAGCTCCGAAAACAGCTCTGCGCGGTTCTGTGATATAGGGCTTACGGTGCTTCTTTTGGTGGGGCGCTCCACCGCCACCTCCTCGTCAAACGAATTCCAAGACGAGCACTCCGGGCACTTGCCGAGCCACTTTGGGCCGGTAAATCCGCACTCGCGGCAGACAAAAACTATTTTACTTCCCTTCATTTTCTTCTCCAAACAAGGCTTACTTTGATCCTATATATTCAATGATACCACAAACTATCGCTAAACTCAATCGGTTTTGATATTCTTTCTCGGAAAGTTTTTTACATTCCTCCGTATTACTGAGAAATCCGCACTCAACTATCACGGCGGTATGCGGACAATTATCCAACAAATAGAGATTCTTACCGTTTTTTATCACTCTGTCATTCTCAGGCTGAACCTCCGACTTCACACTGCTCTGCACCGCCTGGGCCAGCGCGCGGCTCTCATCGCTGCCGTCTGCATAATAGACCTGCAAGCCCGAATATCTCGAATCGCCAAAGCTGTTCATATGAATACTGATGAAAACAGCATTCTCATATTCCGCGGCCAGCTTACACCTGTTTTTAAGGTCGGACAGCTTATGCATCCCTTTGATATTCTCGCTTTCGGAATAAAGCATTCTATCCTCGGTTCTCGTCATAACTACGGTGTAACCGCGCTCCTCAAGAATACTCTTCATCTCCAGTGCTACGGCAAGATTCAAGTCCTTTTCATAAGCACCGTCAGCACCGATTGCGCCGCAATCCTCTCCGCCGTGTCCGGGGTCCAGAATGACGGTCTTGGTTTCCGCAACGGACTCATTGACTGCGCCGCTGATAGCGGGATAGGCATAGGTGTCCGTCACAAAAAGAACCCCGAGAGTAAATGCAACGGATAAGGCAAGCACCAAAACAAACCCCATAACCCTCTTTAGACGTCTTAAGTTTATTACGTATATCTTCACAAGCTCCTCCAAAGAAAAAAAGTCTTCCAAACAGCCTAATCAACTATATGGAAGACTTGTGAAAATATTACTTTTTATTATTGTCCTTCGGCTTGCCCGAGCTCATAAAACCGAATATTTTGATCTCCTTCGTTCCAAGCCAATAGGACAACTGCGCCAGACCTATGGCAACGAGAGGGAGAACGAAGAACCACACCGATTCCATAAGAGCATCGGTATATACCGCGATATCCAGAGCATCGGCAGGTGCTGCGGGCGTAACACCCTGTACAACGCCCATATACATCGCCGCATGAATCTTTACGATTATAAACACGACAACGAACACGGGAGACGCCCATGCTACTCCTCCGCACACGTAGATGATGCCGAAGATAATTGCCGTTAGCGCGAGGATGAGATTGGGAGCGTTCGCAAAAAGCGAGAGGAAAAGGCCTTTGATGGGCTGAGGCTCACAACGGTTCGAATCTATCCTTATTCTGTCCTTTGCACCGATCTCCCACAAAACGTTATGAATAAGAGCGAAATAAAACAGTATTGAGAAGACCGAAACTATCACACGCAGTGTGGTGAAAAGCGAATCGTTCTCCGTCGGCAGAGCCGTATAGAGGAAGAACGAGAATATGGTTATTCCCACCTGATTGATATACAGCTTAACGACGTCGTAAAAATGCTCCTTAAAAATGCGCATATATACCCTTCCGAAGTTTTATTACTACCATTTTATCACACAAAGCAAAAAAAACAAGCAAAAGTAAAAAATGTTTACACTTTATCCAACAATTTGCTTGAAAGCGGCCGAAAAATTTTGTATAATAAAGCTGTAATGCCGACAAAATCGGCGGAAAGGAGGTATTTATGGCAGTACTTACCCTGAGAAGCAACGAATTCAAGGCATTCCCACCTATATGTAAGGAGTATGCTTCTTACGTTACGGTAATCAAGGGCAACAGCGAGAAAACCGTATGCGAATATCTCCAGGATCTTAGAACCTTCTTCCGCTTCCGTATAGCAAAGAGCGAGGGGCTTGACACCTCGCCTGAAAAGCTTGAGGAGATATCGATATCGGATATCGGAATAGATGATGTCAGGAGCGTAAACGAGCGCGCCATACTGGAGTTTCTGATGTACGCGAGCACGCAACGCGGTAATTCCCCGACAACGAGAATGCGCAAGCTGAGCGCGCTCCGCTCCTTCTTCGGATACCTTTATAAGAAGCAGCAGATAATCGACAGCGACCCTACCGCCAATATAGATGCACCTAAAAAAGGAAGCACGCTGCCGAAATATCTTACAGTCGACGAGGCCGTGCGGCTGCTTGAAGCAATTCGAGAAGATAAAGACTCAAAAACCGCCGCGCGCGATTATGCTATCGTATGCCTTTTTCTGAACACGGGTATGCGTCTTTCAGAGCTTGTTGGGCTTAACCTCGAGAGCTTTGACTCGCAGATAACTCAAGTAAAGGTCATCGGTAAGGGCAATAAGGAGCGCATGATATACATAAACGCGGCGGCGCGTGAGGCTGTTGAGAACTATCTCAGAGTCCGCCTTGACCCCAAGCATGTAAGAACGTCAAGTCACGCCCTCTTCTTGAGCAACAGAGAGCAACGTATATCCAATAAAACCGTTCAATGGGTAGTATATAAATACCTTAAGCTGGCAGGCCTTAACACGAAAGGGATGTCTGTCCACAAGCTGCGACATACGGCGGCCACGCTGATGTATCAGACGGGAAAGGTTGACGTGCGCGTGCTTAAGGACATACTCGGCCACGAGCAGCTTAACACCACACAGATATATACCCACATCGCCGAGCGCAACCTTGTAAAAGCTGTCGAAAGCAATCCTCTCGCCGACATCAGCATCAAGGATTTTAGGGGGAAGTAGGATTTCTGCCCCGTATTATTTCGCATTTTTCGTAAAAAGGAGATATCATGACCACGGGTGAAAAAATCAAATCTGCCAGACTTGCGCTCAAAATAACACAAGCCGGCCTTGCGGGCAACGAGATCACTCGCAATATGATCAGCGCCATTGAGAGCGGCAAAGCAACGCCGTCCGTCGCCACACTCTCGTATCTTGCATCCGCGCTTGATCTACCGCTGCCTTATCTGTTGTCCGAGGATGACGATCTTGGATATTACAGAAAAAAGGAACGAATGCCGGCGATAAAAGGTGCATTCGAGACCAAAAATTACAACCTCTGTATAAGTTATATAATGAAGCTGGATACGCTTGACGACGAGCTCTACTTCATCCTCGCACAATGCTACTTTGAGCTTGGTATGGCTTCGGTAAGAAACGGCTCACTTTCCTCTGCAAAAAAGCAACTCTCGCTATGCCGCGATTACTGCGCGCGCACTATGTATGACACAGCGCGTTTTGAATGCATAATCCCGCTTTATCTGGCTATAGCGGAAAACGTCACATCTCCGCTGCTTGAATTCGAGGAAGCAAAGTTTCTCCGGCTTATGCAGGACACCTTCGATTACGAATTCTACAAGTACCTCACGCTTGACTTCGATTTCAAGTTTACGCATATTCAGTTTAAGACGCACATAGCAGCAAAGCAGCTTATGCGCGACAGACGCTACTCCGATGCACTTAAGCTTCTTGTCGAGATAGAAAACACAAAAGCTGACTACGAGCGAAACGCATATCTTATGTTCTGTGTCTATACCGACCTTGAGTCCTGCTACAGGCAGCTTTATGATTTCGAGAGTGCCTACAAATTCGCCTCTAAGCGAATATCCTTAATGGAAGGCTTTAATATCTAAGCCTCATAGCGCCGACATCTTCCGTGTCGGCGCTTCTTTAATTTCCAAATATACATAATATTTTTAAAAAATCTTGACTTCGAGCGATTTGGGTGGTATATTATATTTGGTGCAATTTGGCTTATTTTTTATTAACATACCCAAACCACGGAAGGAGACTCAAGTTTGAACAAGTACGAAAAAACAAAAATCTGTGCGCTTCCCAACGCCGCAGATCTACGAGCAGCTCTAACGGAGAGCGAAAGCGCATCCGTCAGAGAGCAGATCGCACTTCTCTTTGACACTAACACCTTCATTGAGACGGCTGCGTTCACCAAGCGCGGATTCTCCGACTTCCTCTCTACCGACAAGGCAAGCGAGTTTGAGAGCGTTATCACCGGATACGGTGCTATCGACGGAAAGCTGGTGTTTGCATTTGCAGAGGATGCGGAGCGAACAGGCGGAGTAATTGATGACCGCCACGCAAAGAAGATCGCAGATCTATACAAGCTCGCGCTTGATAACGGTGCTCCCGTTATCGGCATCTTCAACTCTAACGGTACCGATATTTTCGCCGGTACAGCAGGTCTTGCCGCTTACGGTAAGATTCTCGCAACCGTTAACAGAGCATCGGG